>JBAVWD010000378.1:0-2094 GCA_049697655.1 Anaerolineae bacterium
CGCTGCGGCGATCCATGGTGGCGCGAGCATCGTCTACTCTGAGGATTTGCAGGCAGATCTCCAGGTCAACGAAGGTTTGGTGGTGCGCAACCCCTTCACTCTCTGAAGGTAGTTTGGCTCACGTTCCGCCGTGCCCTGCCGTTCTCAGCCCCGTTGCCGGGCTCTCTGCCCTCGTCCGATGATGGGTAGCACCAGCCGCCCAGTCAAAGCGAATGGTGTTTGTCGGTTGTGTCCGACAGTGCTGCGGCTGGCCGGAAGGCGGGTGGGAGGGGACCTGGAGCAGAGCGATCCGTTGCGCTGGGTGGACAAGATAGCTCCGCGCGCTCTGTTCCTGATCCATGGTGAGGAAGACCCCTATGTTTCGGTGGATGACGTGCGGCGTCTATACGAGGAAGCCGGGGAACCGAAGGAGCTATGGATTGCGCCTGGGGCGGGACATCGCCGGGTCGACCAGGTCTACCCAGATGAGTATCGGGAAAGGGTGTTGGGCTTCTTCGGAAGATACCTATCGCTCCAGGTGGAGGGAGACGCGTGAAAGGAAACGGTCTGTGTCTGTTCCTGGCGGCGCTGTTGGTGGCGGCTTGCGGCAGCCCTGTGGCGCCAGCCACCCCTGCCCCGCAGAGCGCGGAGGAGTATGTCGAGCTTGGAGAATCGCTGGCCGGACAAGAGATGTACCTGGAGGCCATCGATCATTTCAGCACCGCCATAGAGATGGACCCACAGAGGGCCGAGGCCTTCTTCCTGCGCGGCCGGGCCCACTACGACTACGCGGTCAAGTTGTCGGTGGACGAAACGGGCTACGCGCCGGAGGTGGTTCCTTTCCTTTCCGACGAGGTGACCGAGCAACTGAGGTTGGCCGTCGATGATTACACCTCGGCCGTGGGACTCGACCCTCAATACGCCAAGGCCTTCAACAACCGGGGCAACGCTCGTGCCACGTTGGGCGATCTGGAAGGGGGCGTGGAGGACTACGATGCGGCCCTGGAGCTGGATGGGAGCCTGACGCTTACCTACTACAATCGGGGCCTGATCCACTACCGGCTGGGCAACTACCAGCAGGCCATAGCGGACCTGGAGAGGTACCTGGAACTGGTTCCAGACGCCGAAGATCGGGCGTTGGTGGAGGACTTGATCCGGCAGATGAGCGAGACCAGCGCTCCCTAGCCACAGTGCGGGTCTATCCGCCTCCCAGGCGGCGGAGGGCCAGGAGTAGCCGTTCTTCCACCGCCATTTCCCCTTCAGGCAGCAAGGCCACGGCCGCCCTGGCCTCGGTATCGTTGTATCCCATGGAGAGGAGGGCGGCGAGAACATCCTCGTCCACAGGGCTGAGGGCGGGGGCGGGGATCAGTTCCTCCGGCTTCAACTTCCCTCTCAGGTCAAGAATGATCCGCTGGGCGGTCTTCTTTCCTATGCCCGGCAACTGAGTCAGGTAGTCGCTGTCACCCGCGGCGATCGCTGAGCGAAGGGCATCCACGTTGCCGGCCGACAGCGCACCGAGAGCTATCTTGGGTCCGATGCCGGACACGCCCAGCAGGGCCTCGAAGAAGCTCAGTTCGCTCTTGGTTTCGAAGCCGTAGAGGGATACCTCGTTCTCGCGCAGGTGAAGGTGCGTGAAGAGCTGCACGTGCCTGCCGGTGGTGCCCCAGCGCATCGCCACGGGTGTGGGGACGTGCACCTTGAACCCCAGTCCTCCGGTCTCCACCAGGAGGAAGTTCTCACCCTTGTCAGCGACCGTCCCTTGCAGTGTGGATATCATCCCCTGCTCCGTCGCCCCCCGCTAGTCCGTCTCCTGGTCCAATGCCGCCAGGCCGAGGGCGAAGACCCCTATGCCCAGAAGGATGACATTGGTCTGCACCGGCACGGTCCCCAGGATGCTCAGTACTACGCTGGCTACCCCCATGGCCATGCCTACGCCCTTGAGCACGAGTTGGACGATTCTATGTCTCTCTTCCACGTTTCTATTCCTCCCTTGTTTGGATGTCGTCCTGGAATCCGTCGTTCCGTTGACGGGTCGTGAAACCTAGTTGGCGGCGATGGCGCCGTCTCCTCGCAGCCGCTGGAAGACGAAGATGGCCAGATTGATGAGCGCAAGAA
>JBAVWD010000379.1:0-1531 GCA_049697655.1 Anaerolineae bacterium
ATTCGAGGTGGCGAGGGAGAAGCCGAAGCGGTCTACGTGACACAGCTCGACCACCACAGTTGTGCGCGCGTGTGCTGAGCGCCCAGTCAACTGGGCGCTTTGCTGTCTAGATGAGCACGGGGCGAAAAGAGCAACCCTCTCAGCGGAGAAGGCCCTGCGCGATGAGATAGCGCTGTATCTCGTTGGTGCCCATGTAGATCTGGAAAGCTTTAGCATCGCGCATCAGTTTCTCGACCGGGTATTCCTTGATGTAGCCGTAGCCCCCGAGGACTTGGACGGCATCGATGGTCACTTCCATGGCCATGTCCGACGCGTAGCACTTGGCGATGGCCGATGGAGAAGCGTGGCTGAGGCCCTGGTCCACCAGCCAGGCTGCTTGCCAGGTCAGGAGGCGCGCCCCCTCGATCTTGATCGCCATGTCGGCCAGCTTGAACTGGATGGCCTGGAAGGACGCTATGGGCCGGCCGAACTGCTCTCTCTGCTGCGAGTATCTCGTCGCCTCCTCCAGGGCTGCGCGGGCCACGCCCACGGCCGCCGCTGCGATCCAGGGCTTGTTCCGATCGAGGGTTCGCAGGAATATCCCGAACCCGTCTCCTTCCTGGCCCAGCCTGTTCTGGGCGGGCACGCTGACTTCTTCGAAGAGAACCTCGCTGGTGTTGATGGCCCTCTGACCCATCTTCTCCTCCTGCTTTCCGACGGTGAGGCCAGGCAGGCCGGCGGGGACCACGAAGGCCGAGATACCCTTGACGCCTTGCTCCGGATCGGTGGAAACGAAGACACAGTACAGCTGGGCCACACCTCCGTTGTCGATGAGCGTCTTCGTACCGCTGATGACATAGCGGTCACCCACAAGCCTGGCAGTGGTCCTTATCGCGCCCACGTCGGAGCCAGCCTGCGGCTCGGTCATGCAGAGAGCTGCCAGATGGGGACCTGCGCAGAGTGGCTTCACATACTCTTCCAGCTTCGCCGGCGAGCCGGAAAGCAGGAGAGGGGTCAGTGCCAGCGTGTTGGCCAGTATGGCCGTGCTGATGCCCGAACAGGCCGCGCTCAGCTCCTCGCTGACCAGGCAGGTTTCCAGCATCCCCAGGCCCGCTCCACCGTGCTCCTCGGGGACGGTCATGTTCATGAGTCCAACCTTGTGGGCCTTCTGGATGATCTCGGTGGGATGTCTGGACTCTCGGTCGTGCTCGGCTGCCAGCGGTGCAATCTCGTTCCGAGCGAACTCCCTGGCCAGTTCCCTCAGAGCTCGTTGTTCGTCGGTGAGCGAGAAATCGATCATGGTTTGACCTCCTCGGCGGCTGTCCCAGGCAAGATCTGCTAGACCCCTGGTAGTATAGAGAAGCGAGCTGTGTGTGTCAATCGGCTGATCGAGGCGATGCGGAGTAGGGCGGTAAGCGGCGGGTGGGCAGCACAAAACCAAACGCACGCCGTCCGCCGGGTTCCGTGGGCGATTGCTGACCGTGCTGCGCGCTCTCCAGCATGTGGCTGTGGCCGCGGTCAGTGGAGGGCCGGCGGGTGCACGGAGGCAATC
>JBAVWD010000380.1:0-4878 GCA_049697655.1 Anaerolineae bacterium
TCCTACAACTGCCAAGCCGTGGACCAGGGAAGGAACGGCCAACAACACCAGGTGCGCCTGCGCCTGGCAGACCAGACTGGCCATCAGCCCGTGCATAGCCCGGATGTAGCCGTACACAAAGCCCAACAAGGCCATGCCACCGATGAGGACCCCCAGAATGGGCAGATGCTCGTCCCAAGTACCGGGCAAGAAGTACACCAGCCCAGCAGCCGCGTAAAGCAGGACAGAGGGCCACAAGCCCTTTTCCCGCTGGACCAGACCGCGGAAGAACAGTGCCTCCACCACAGGCATGAAGAGCACCGCGCCCCAGAGAAGGTTGAGAATGTTCTCCCAGGGAAAGACACGCTGCGAGGTCACGATCAAGAGGTCGCCGCCCAGGAGAACCATGGGCAAAGACACGAGAAGGCCCGCCACCCCTCCGCGGGCCAGGTCAGAGAGTGTGTAGGAGAACTGGATCCTCTGACCCGAGGCGTACAATAGCGTGAAAACCAGAAGGACCAGCCACATCAGCGTCAAACGCACCGGCTGGTCCATGGCCCAGGTGGCGGCCCCGACAGCCGCGAAGACCGCGAAGGCCAGGTACGCATCGCCCCCGAGCTTCCCACCATGCGAAGCGCCCTTGCGGGCCATGGCTAGCCCTTCCTGTGCATGACTCGTTGGAAAGCATCGACGGCGTGGTGAACGTCCTCTTCCTCTATCCCGTGATGGGTCACAGCACGGAAAAGGCCTCCGCCATAGTAACCGAACTTGACTCCCTCTCCCTCCAGGGCAGACCGGAGCTCCGCTGGCGCAATCCCATCCGCCAGAAGGGTGAAGAACACCATGTTGGTCTGAATCCCGTGCAACTCCAGCCGTATACCCTTCATCCCCTTGAGGCCCTCCGTCAGCGTTCGGGCATTCTCGTGATCCTCCGCCAACCGGTCCACCATCTCTGTTAGTGCGATGATTCCTGCCGCGGCCAGGACGCCCGCCTGCCTCATCCCGCCCCCTACCATCTTGCGGTTCCTTCTGGCCCGCCCGATGAACTCCTGGCTGCCCGCCACCATGGAGCCCACCGGCGCACACAGCCCCTTGGAGAGACAGAACATCACCGAGTCCACGTTTATTGTCAACTCCCTGACGTCAACGCCAAGGGCAACCGCGGCGTTGAAGACACGCGCCCCGTCGAGGTGCACGGGGATGCCTCGCTCCCTGACCGGCTCGCATACGGAATCCATTTGCTCTGGCAAGAGCGCAAGGCCCCCACACTTGTTGTGCGTGTTCTCCAGGCACACCAACCCCGTTGGGGGGAAGTGGATATCACCACCCCGAATGGCCCTCAACACGTTCTGGGGATCCAGCATGCCGTTGGCTTCGTTGGGCACAGTGTGAACCTGTAACCCGCCGAAAACCGAGGCGGCCCCCACCTCGAACACAAAGGTGTGCGCCTGGTCGCCCATGATCACCTCGTCGCCGCGCTGACAGTGGCTGAGGATCGAAACCAGGTTGCCCATGGTGCCACTGGGGACGAAGAGCGCCGCCTCCTTGCCCACCTTGTCGGCAGCAAGAGCCTCCAGCCTGTTGACTGTGGGATCCTCGCCCATGACGTCATCTCCCAGCTCTGCCTCTAACATCGCCTGGCGCATGGCGGGAGTGGGTAAGGTCACCGTGTCACTCCGCAGGTCAATGATCTTCATTCCTACCTCCTGGACAGGCCGCGAGCAATGTCTGAGGCTCACCCGCGCGCCCTGCTAACGCACCTTTCACGAGCTGACCTAGCCCATACACATGGCCCGTCAGCCCTGGGATACCCTGAACCTCTCGTACAAACAAGCGCGGCCCCCAAGGGGCCCCATGCCAGATTCGCTGTTTGGGTTCAAGGGCACCCGGTGGATATGCTAGTTCAGACACCGACGACCGGTTCCCCCATACCCTCGGTGAGGTAAGCGTGAGCCATGTGAGCGGTGTTGAAGGCGTGGCCCAGGTTGCCCGTCCGATCCACCATGATCACCCCACCCCTGCCATCTACTCTCTCTTTCAGCATGGCTACGGCATGTGCCGCCGCCTCCCGCGGGGACTCGCCGTCCTTCAGCAGATCAACTGCGGACTTGGCCATTACCACCCTGGTGTTGCCCTCGCCCCATCCGGTGCAGGCCGCTCCTCCCACACGATTGTCGGCGTAGATCCCGCATCCGACAAGGGGAGAATCGCCCACTCGCCCCGGATGCTTGAACGGGCTTCCACCGGTGGAGTCGCCGGCAGCGATGTTCCCGTGCCGGTCCAGGGCCACAGCACCCACGGTGTCACTTGACCGACTCCCCGAACCTTCCCTCCGGCGCGACTCGTACTCTTTCCGCCGGACCTCCCAGAGCTTCAGCTCACGCTCGACAATCAGCTGTCGGGGATCGCACTCCTCCATGCCCGCCGCTCGGGCGAACTTCACGGCCCCCTCCGCCACCAGGAATACGTTCTCGCTCTCCAGAACCAGCCTGGCCAAGGAAATCGGATTCTTGATACCCTGCACCGCGGCCACTGCGCCTGCCATGAGGGCTGCCCCTTCCATGAGGCTGGCATCGAGCTGCACCTCGCCTTCGGCGTTGAGTGCAGCACCGGTGCCCGCATTGAGGGCCGGGTCGTCCTCCATGCTCCTGATGGCCCATTCCACCGCATCCAAAGCATGGCCACCGCCCTGCAAGATCGACCAGCCCTTGAGCAGAGCTGCCCTACAGCCCACCTTGTGGGCCTCGAGCAAGTCATCCGGGATCTCCCAGGCACCTCCATGGACGATCAGCGACAGTGTCATATAGCCTCCCGCGACTTTGTGTCCTTGGCACCGTCCCCTCCAAAGCCGGCCTATTGTACTTCAAGGGTTTTGGCCTGTCAATGAACTGGACAAGCAGGAGAGGATGTTGTATAATAGAAGTTTGAACGTACGTTCTACGTTTCACATTCGCGAGCATCACCAGGGTCAACTCTCGATTCTGCGGAGGCAACGGGAATGCCCGACTTCGCGCTCGTCAAAGACTTCCAACCGACGGGCGATCAGCCTCAGGCCATCGCCAAACTTATCGAGGGACTGGGCCAGGGGTACCAGCACCAAACGCTGCTGGGAGCGACCGGCACAGGCAAGACGTTCTGCATGGCCAACGTGATTCAGGCGGCGCAACGCCCCACGCTCATCATCGCTCACAATAAGACCCTGGCGGCGCAGCTCTACGCCGAGTTTAAGGACTTCTTCCCGCACAATGCCGTGGAATACTTCGTCAGCTACTACGACTACTACCAGCCGGAGGCGTACATACCCTCCTCCGACACCTACATTGAGAAGGATGCCGACATCAACGACGAGCTTGATCGGCTGCGCCTGGCCGCTACCTCGGCCCTCATGAGCCGCAGGGACGTGATCATCGTGGCCAGCGTCTCCTGTATCTTCGGCCTGGGCTCGCCCGAGGACTACGGCAGGGTCGTCCTCTCCCTACACAAGGGCGAGGTGCGCAACCGGGACAAGGTGCTGCGTCATCTGGTGGACACCCACTACGAGCGCAACGACTACGAACTGAGCAGAGGGAAGTTCCGGGTGCGCGGGGACACCATGGAGGTGCAACCCGCCTACGAGGAGTTCGCCTATCGCATCGAGTTCTGGGGAGACGAGATAGAGCGGATTGTTCAAGTGGACACGCTTACGGGAGAGATCCTGGCCGAGTTAGACGGCGTGGACATCTACCCGGCCAAGCACTTCATCACTCCCGAAGAGAAGCTGGTGGTCGCCCTGGAGGACATCAGGGATGAGCTGGAGAAACGCCTCGAGAAGCTCAGAAACGCAGGCAAACTCCTCGAGGCGCAGCGCCTGGAGCATCGCACCAACTACGACCTGGAAATGCTCCAACAGATCGGCTACTGCGCAGGCATCGAGAACTACTCCCGCCACCTGGCCCAACGCCCAGAGGGCAGTTCTCCCTGGACCCTCCTTGACTACTTCCCCGATGACTTCCTGCTGATTATCGACGAGTCGCACATGACCATCCCTCAGCTCCACGGCATGTACAACGGGGACCGTTCGAGGAAGGAGACCCTGGTGGACTTCGGGTTCCGTCTGCCTTCGGCCCTGGATAACCGCCCCCTGAAGTTCCAGGAGTTCGAGAGGTACATCTACCAGGTTATCTACACCTCAGCCACGCCGGGGCCTTACGAACTGCAGCACAGTGAACAGGTCGTCGACCAGATCATCCGGCCCACGGGCCTGGTGGATCCAGAGATCGTCGTCAAGCCTACCAGAGGGCAGATAGATGACCTCTACCAGCAGATACAGGAGCGCGTATCCAGGGGAGAGAGAGTGCTGGTGACTACCCTGACCAAGCGCATGGCGGAGGACCTCTCGGACTACCTGGCGGACATGGGGGTTAAGGTTCACTACCTCCACTCTGAGATACAGACTATCGAACGTGTGGAAATCCTGCGCTCTCTGCGCTCGGGAACGTACGATGTGGTTGTGGGCATCAACTTGCTGCGGGAGGGCCTTGATCTGCCAGAGGTATCGCTGGTAGCCATCCTCGACGCCGACAAGGAGGGCTTCCTCCGTTCCGCCCAGGCACTGGTCCAGACCGTCGGGCGGGCGGCCAGACACATCAACGGACAAGCGATCATGTACGCCGACACCATCACCAAGTCCATGCAGCGCGCTATCGACGAGACCAACCGCCGTCGCGACGTGCAGGTGGAGTACAATGAACGGCACGGCATCGAACCACGCAGCATCGTCAAGGCCATCAAGGACCTCACCGATCAGGTCCGCAAGGTAGCGGAAGAGAAGGCCGAATATGTGGTGCCAACCGACATGCCCAAGGACGAACTGGCCCACCTCGTAGATCAGCTGGAGAAGCAGATGAAGGCAGCAGCCGC
>JBAVWD010000381.1:0-2905 GCA_049697655.1 Anaerolineae bacterium
TCCTTGCTCTCTACCGGGACGAGTTTCCCTTCGCTCATCGTGAGGACATTCCGCGAGGCCGCATCAAAGTCCTGATCGTCGTAGACACGCAGAGTATCCCCTCGCTGAAGGGCTTGTCCGATGAAACGGAAGTGCGATTCGTAGATCATCACCCGTTGGAGAGGGAGCTGGGGTCTAGAATGACTTTCCACAGCGGAGACGTGGGCTCGACGACTACTCTTCTGGTGGAGCAGATCTTCCAGTCGCACATCAACGTGTCTCCGGTGGAGTCCACCCTCTTGCTTCTAGGTATCTACGAGGACACAGGCTCCCTCAGCTACCCGGGCACGAAAGCCCTGGACGCCCGTTGTGCGGCCTGGCTGCTTGAGCAGGGAGCCAACCTGGAGGTGGTCAACGAGTTTCTCCACCGCCCTCTCAGTGATAGCCAGCGGCAGCTGTACCGTACGCTGGTAGAGGCAGCGGAGTTTCACGAGTTTTCGGGACACACGGTGGTCGTCGCTGTAGCCGGCGCTGCGGACTATCTTGAGGAAATCTCCACGCTGGCCCACAAGCTGAGAGATCTGTATGAGCCCTCGGCGCTTTTCCTCATCGTGGACCTGGAGGCCAATGTCCAGATGGTGGCGCGAAGCAACTCTGATGCCATTGACGTCTCGAAGATAACGCGCCGTTTCGGAGGCGGGGGGCACAGGAAGGCCGCCGCTGCGCTCATCAGAGACATGACCGTGACCGAGACGCGAGAGCTGCTCCTAAAAGTCCTGGAGAGCGAGGTACGGCCCTCGACCACGGTAGCAGACCTCATGTCCCACGGCGTGTACACCCTGTCCCCAGACACCTCTGTGGCGGAGGCGGCGCAGGTAATGCGCCGGTACGGGCACGAAGGGTTTCCGGTCGTGGCAGAGCACGGCAGAGTGCTCGGCATGTTGACGCGCCGGGAGATCGACAAGGCCCTGCAGTATGAGAGGGGAGATGCTGCGATCAGCCACTATATGCGGAAGGGGGAGATCGTGGTGGCGCCATCTGACCCTGTCGAGCATTTGCAGGAGGTGATGATACAACACGACGTGGGCCAGGTGGCAGTAGTCGAGGATGGCGAGATAGTTGGTATAGTCACCAGAACTGATCTCATCAAGCTCTGGTCGAAACCGAGCGTTCCAGAGCCTTCGGGCCACCTAGCGGAGCAAGTGCGAAGTGCATTGCCCCCTTCGGTCTTGGATCTGCTGTTGAGGGCCAGCGGGCTTGCCAGTGAGATGGGCTTCTCGCTCTATGTGGTAGGCGGTTTCGTACGAGACCTCCTCCTGGGGAAGCCACATCTGGACCTGGACATTGTGGTCGAGGGTGATGCCATCGCCCTGGCGAGACGGCTCTCGGAAGCAGTCGGAGGGCGCATGCACAGCCACTTTCGCTTCGGCACAGCGAAGCTGATCTTTGACGGCGAAAACACAGCTTTGCCCTTCGTCGACTTCACCACTGCCCGACGGGAGTTCTACGAGTACTCAACAGCGCTGCCTCAGGTCGTGCGTAGCTCAATCAAGCAGGATCTGTATCGACGGGATTTTACCATCAACACCATGGCCATCAGTCTGAATGAAGACACCTTTGGGGAAGTACTGGATTTCTACGGTGGTGAGCGGGATCTGAGGGAGGGATTGGTCCGCGTCCTCCATAACCTGAGTTTTATAGAAGATCCCATTCGTATGCTGCGGGCTGTACGTCTGGAGCAGAGACTCGGGTTTCGAATGGAGGAGATGACCGAGGAGCTGATCTCAGACGCCCTGGAGTGGCTGGACAGGGTTGGCGGTGAGCGAATACGCCAGGAGCTGTACGCCGTATTCGAGGAGGATGAACCCGGGAAACCGTTGCGGCGCCTGTCCAGGTTGGGGATACTCCAGCAGATATCCCCGCTACTGGCGTGGGATGACTGGTTGGAGCAGCGTGTGGCGGATTTCTGTAGGGCGGCGACCTACTGGCAAAGCCAGGCATCGGCTCGACCATCCGGGGAGGCCGATTCTCGCCTTCCCACGGTGGCCATGAGCTACCTGGCCCTGGTGAGCCTCAGGGCAACGGAGGAGGAGGTCCACAGGCTCGCGGTTCGCCTCAGGCTGCCCAAGGACGACACACAGTTCCTCATTGAGGCCTGGCAGTTGAGTCCGGCGTTATCATCGTTGGTGCAGAAGGATCTATCTCGGAGTGGCATCTATCGTTTGCTAGCACCACACGCGGATCCGGTGATATTCCTTTGCTGGCTGGCTTCAGAAGACAACCTGGTAAAGGGGCGGCTCGAGTTGTATAACAGCGAACTCAGCTCGGTGAAGACGATGATTGATGGCGGCTATCTGAAAAGCATGGAACTGCCGCCCGGACCCCTGTACACAAAGATACTAGGCGAACTTCGAGATGCCAGACTGGATGGTAGGGTCAGTACGCTTGACGATGAGAAGGAAGAAGTGCAACGTATCATTGCCAGAACGGACACAAGCATTAAGTAGAGGTGGCTAGGTTACGATGGTGACGGATGAGGCAACGCGCTCTGAGGACATAACAAAGTCGTTCAGACAACTGGATCTGTACCATCATTCGCTCAGGAATCTGGGCGAGAGGTTGGTCGTGCGAACTCGGGACCCGGTCGCTGCCCCGCCGGCAGAGCTGCTTGAGAGATCACTTCAACTGGCCCAGGATTGCTCTGAGGTCATGCAAGGCCTGCAAAGCCTGTTGGACAGCGAAGACACCGATACAGCGCGTTCGGCGTTCCAGCGGGTGGATCTGGCCAATCACAGGGCCACCAGGGCGACCACGCCGACTCTGCACATGGTGAGCATCTGGCGCGTGGTGGAAGCCAGTGACGAGTTTCTGTCATCAGTCGCTCCCAAGTACGGGTACACCAGGTTGACAGCGGAATTGGAGGGGG
>JBAVWD010000382.1:0-16869 GCA_049697655.1 Anaerolineae bacterium
TTCTGCGGAAGGACGAGGGTGGGAGGCACACGCCGTTCTTTGCTGGGTATCGGCCGCAGTTCTTCATCAGGACGATGGATGTGACGGGGTCGGTGGAGTTACCTGGGGGCGTGGAGATGGTGATGCCTGGGGACAACATCAATCTGAAGGTGAAGTTGATCGTGCCGGTGGCGCTGGAGGAGGGTTCGCATTTTGCCATTCGTGAGGGCGGGCGGACGGTAGGCGCTGGCGTCATCACCAAGATCGAGGAGTGACCAACTCGCCGTCAAGTTACCGAGCTGTGTACTCGTCTGGGCCACTGTTGTAGGATAGGAAGGCGAGGTAGAGAACCGATAGATGGCCAAGGAGAAGATCAGAATCCGCTTAAAGGCGTACGATCACAAGGTTCTTGACCAATCAGCGCGGCGGATCGTCGAGGCGGCGGAAAGCACTGGTGCGATGATTGTGGGACCAGTGCCCTTGCCGACGAAGATCGAGAAATTCACAGTGATCCGCTCGCCGTTCATCGACAAGGACTCTCGGGAGCAGTTCGAGATCCGTACGCACAAGCGGCTGATAGATGTCGTAGAACCTGGATCCAAGACAATCGATACCCTGATGCGTCTCAATATGCCCGCTGGTGTGGACATAGAGATCAAACTCTAGGTGATTCACGCGGTGGTGGGTTGGGCGCAACTCGTCAGAGACGGGGTTCCCACGGGTAGATGCAGTATCCTACCCCGCACGGAGAGTGGCGATGAAAGGAATCCTGGGCAAGAAAGTGGGCATGACTCAGGTCTTCGATGATGCTGGAGAGGCCATACATGTGACCATCATCGAGGCGGGGCCATGCTACATTACGCAGCTCAAAAGCAGAAAAACCGATGGATACGAGGCCATCCAGCTGGGCTTTGGCGAAGCCAAGCGCCTCAACAGGCCTCAACGGGGACATCTGCCCAAAGGTGTACCGGACCTGCGGTATTTGCAGGAGATCACCGTAGATGACATAGCGGCGTACGAGATCGGGCAGAAAATCGATGCTGGAATCTTTTCCGTTGGGGATCTGGTGGACGTCACAGGCATCTCCAAGGGTAAGGGTTTTGCCGGTGTCATGAAGCGCCACGGCTTTCGAGGGGGCCCCGCCACCCATGGACAATCGGATCGCGCCAGGGCGCCTGGCTCCATTGGGACTACAACGACCCCTGGGCGAGTCTGGAAGGGTATGCGCATGGCGGGTCGCATGGGCAACCAGCGTACTACGATGCAGAATCTGAAAGTCGTCCTCGTTGACCCGGAGCGCAATCTACTGGCGATCAAAGGAGCCGTGCCGGGCGCGAAGGGTGGACTGGTGACAGTCAAGAGTGCGGTCAAGGGCAAGGAAAGATGAAAGTTCCTCTTCGAGATGTGACCGGAAGGGTTATCGACGAAACTGAACTTCAGGATGAGATCTTCGGCATCGTACCAAATGAGGACCTCATGCATCAGGCCTTAGTCCGCCAACTGGCGAACGCGCGTCTCGCCACCTCCAGGACCAAGACCAGAGGAGAGGTAAGAGGCGGGGGCAGGAAACCCTGGCGGCAGAAGGGCACCGGACGTGCCCGGCAGGGCAGCACTCGCGCACCTCAGTGGCGCGGCGGCGGCGTGGTATTCGGCCCGCGGCCGGAGAGGAACTATCGCAAGGCCATGACGCGCAAGATGCGTCGCCTGGCCCTGCGATCGGCCCTCTCGGTCAAGGTTCGCGATGGTCGGTTGATTCTACTGGATAAGCTTGACATGCCTGTCCCGAAGACCAAGCAGATGTTGAGCACCCTGCGCGGCCTGCTGGGCGACTCGAGCGCGTTGATCCTCCTGCCCGAGAGTGACGCCAATGTGGAGAAGTCGGTGAGCAACCTGCCAGGTGCGAAGACGTTGCGTGCCCAATACCTTAACCTCGTAGACATCTTCGGCCACGAGTATCTGGTCATGCCACTCGCGGCTGTGAAGGTGATCGAGGATTTCCTGGGCCAGTAGAGGGTAGGAGGGATCGTCGTGCATCTTTACGAGGTTCTCAAACGCCCCATCGTGACGGAGAAAAGCACCCTGCAGGGAGAAGGGGGCAGGTATACCTTTGAGGTTCACCCTGAAGCCAACAAGCATCAGATCAAAGAAGCGGTGGAAAGAGTCTTCGACGTCAAGGTGGTCGCAGTGAACGTCATCACGGTGCCAGGAAAGACGCGCCGCTACGGCCGCCACGTGAGCAAGCCCCACCCCTGGAAGAAGGCCACGGTCAAGTTGGCCGCGGGGCAGTCCATAGGGTTCTTTGAGGGAGTATAGGCATGCCGATCAAGGTCTACAAGCCGACATCGCCTGGTCGCCGTGGCATGAGCGTCACCACCTTCGACGACATCACCCGCACCACGCCGGAGCGTTCACTTCTCAAGCCTGTACACAAGCGGTCAGGCCGCAGCGCGAAGGGACGCGTCACTGTGCGCCATCGCGGTGGGGGCCACAAGCGCATGTACCGGGTCATTGACTTCAAGCGGGACAAGTTTGGCATCCCGGGCAGGGTGGATTCCATCGAGTATGATCCCAACCGGTCAGCTCGCATAGCCCTTGTGGTGTACGCTGATGGGGAGAAAAGGTACATCATTGCCCCACTGGGTCTCAAGGTCAATGACGTCCTCGAGTCTGGTCCTGACGCTGACATTCGCGTGGGCAACGCTCTGCCCATTGCCAGTATTCCAGTAGGATCGATGATCCACAATATCGAACTGCGGAAGGGCAAGGGTGCCCAGTTGGCGCGGTCTGCTGGGGCCTCAGCACAACTGTTGGCCAAGGAAGGGGCATACGCTCAGGTTCGTCTGCCCTCGGGTGAGATACGTCTCATCAGCGTCGAGAATCTGGCCACGCTTGGTCAGGTGGGAAACACGGACCGGGGCAATATCAACCTGGGCAAGGCGGGCAGGTCCCGCTGGCTGGGCCGGAGGCCAGCCACTAGAGGCACGGCCATGAGCCCCAGGGACCATCCTCACGGAGGTGGTGAGGGTCGGTCCCCTGTGGGTATGTCGTCGCCGAAGAGCCCTTGGGGGAAGAAGACCCGTGGAAAGAAGACTCGCGTCCGCAAGGAGACGGACAAGTGGATAGTCCGTCGTCGAGGAGCGAAGAGGAGATAGCGGATGACCAGATCGCTGAAGAAGGGTCCCTACCTAGACGCGAAGCTGCTCAAGAAAGTGAAGCACATGAGGGAGAGCGGCGATGAGTACGTGATTAGAACCTGGGCCCGCGCATCCACGATCTCTCCTGAGATGATCGGCCTCACCATCGCTGTGCACGATGGGCGCCGCCATGTACCCATCTACATCACCGAAAACATGGTGGGGCACAAGCTGGGCGAGTTTGCACCGACGCGCACCTTCCGGGGCCATGCCTACCGCGAGAGATCAACACGCGTCAGAGAGAAGACGTAGGCGTCGACATGGGACTTGAGATCAAGGCAGTGGAGAAATATATCCCCATGTCTCCACGCAAGGTGAGACGCGTGGCGGACATGGTCCGAGAGCGGCCGGTGGATGAAGCCTTGGCCCTTCTGAGGTTCCTGCCACAGGCCGCGGCCAAGCCAGTGGCCAAAGCTATAGAGTCGGCGGCAGCCAACGCGGAAGACTTTCATGGCCTGTCCAAATCTGACCTGTACATCTCTCGGATAGCGGCCGATGTCGGACCGACTCTGAAGAGATACCGGGCCGGGGCTCGCGGGCGGGCCAAGCCTATCTTGAAGAGATCATCGCACATCACCGTGATCCTCAGCGAACTAGAGGAACTGTGACCGGAGGCGCGGGGAAGGAGAGGCTAGTTTGGGCAGAAAGGTACATCCTATAGGGTTCAGGCTGGCAGTCAACAAAGACTGGAGAGCCAAGTGGTTCGCCGAAGGCGAGGAATACGTGGACCTGCTGAGCGAGGACGTCAAGCTCCGGCAACTCATCCTTGACGAGATGGCCCATGCAGGTATCTCCAGGATAGATATCGAGCGCTTCCCGAAGCAGGTGTCTGTGACGGTGCACACGGCTCGACCTGGAATCGTGATCGGTCGCAAGGGGGCTAGTGTCAACCTCTTGCGCCGGAGGATTGAAGAAGAGACAGGGAAGAAAGCTCGCGTAGAGGTTGTAGAGGTACCGGAGCCGGAGTTGGACGCCTACCTCGTCGCCGAGAATATCAGGGCCCAGTTGGAGAGACGGATTTCTCACAAACGAGCGATTAAACAGGCAGCGACCAGGGTCATGCGCCTTGGGGCCGGTGGGGTGAAGATAGCCTGTGGTGGCCGGCTGGCTGGATCAGAAATGGCTCGACGCGACTGGACGATGGAGGGTCGAGTGCCCCTGCACACCCTGCGCGCCGACATAGACTATGCCCAGGTTGAAGCGCTTACCACCTATGGGCGCATCGGCGTAAAAGTCTGGGTCTACAAGGGCGATTATTCGCCTAAGGGGCAAGGGGCAGCGGAAGAGCCGTCGTTCGACCAGGAGTTCTAATCCTCGACTGTAGGGGGGTTGTTTGTGATGTTGATGCCCAAACGAGTGAAATACCGCAAGGCCCACCGGGGACGCATGAAAGGCAAGGCCAGTCGAGGCGCCCATGTCAGTTTTGGGGAATATGGGCTTCAGGCCCTTGAGCCCTCATGGATAACGAGCCGACAGATAGAGGCAGCACGTAGGGCCGTTGTTCGTTACGTCAGACGTGGTGGCAAGCTGTGGATACGAGTCTTTCCAGACAAGCCTGTGACTGCCAAGCCAGCGGAGACCAGAATGGGCAGCGGCAAGGGGAACGTTGATCACTGGGTCGCCGTGGTCAAACCAGGCCGGGTGCTGTTTGAGATCACGGGAGTGGAAGAAGGCACCGCCCGAGAGGCTTTTCGCCTGGCCGCACAGAAACTTCCCATCAAGACCCAGTTTGTTTCCAGACATGAACTGTGACAGCGAGGAACCGTCTCATGAAGGCGCAAGATATCAGAACCATGACTGCGGATGAGTTGCGACATGAAATGGACAACATGTATGAGGAACTCTTCAACCTCCGCTTCCAGTTGAGCACTAACCAGTTGACTAACTACAACCGTATCCGCCAGGTAAAGAGAGACATTGCCCGCGCCAAGAGCGTTCTGAGAGAGCGGGACCTGAAGCAGGCGGAGGAGGAGTCGCCATGACGGGACGGCGAAAGTCCATGGTCGGCACAGTGGTCAGCAACAAGATGGATAAGACCGTTGTGGTGGTCGTCGAAAGGTTGGGCAGGCACCCTCTCTACGAGAAGGTGATCAAGTTGCGGAAGAGGTTCAAGGCCCACGACGCTGACAATGTCTGTCAGATAGGCGATGTGGTGCGCATCGTGGAGAGTCGACCTCTGAGCAAAGAGAAAAGCTGGGTGGTCGAAGAGATAGTGAGGACCAGCTCGGAGAGGGTTGAGGAATGATCCAGGCAGAGAGTCGGCTCCGGGTGGCGGACAACACCGGAGCACGAGAGATAATGTGTATCAAGGTCTTGGGCGGATCGAAGCGCCGCTATGGGCGCGTGGGGGACATCATCATCGCCTCCGTGAAGCAGGCTATCCCTTCTGGCTCCGTGAAGAAGGGTGACGTTGTGAGGGCTGTGATAGTGCGTACGGCCAAGGAATATGGCAGATCTGATGGGTCGTACATTCGCTTCGACGAGAATGCTGCGGTGATCCTGGACGACTATGAGAACCCCAAGGGTACCCGCATCTTTGGTCCCGTGGGTCGGGAATTGAGGGAGCGTGGGTTCATGAAGATCGTCTCGCTGTCCCCGGAAGTCTTGTGACGCACACTGCTGGAGACTAGGATCGAAAAGATGAGAAGAATCAAGAAGGGTGATACAGTCGAGGTGATCAGGGGCGACTACCAAGGTATGAGGGGTAGTGTGCACAGAGTACTGCCCGATAAGGACCAGGTGATCGTCTCAGGCATCAATATCATGAAGAGACATACTAAACCCACCGGGCGTGTGCGCACTCAGGCCGGCATCATCGAGCGAGAGGCCCCGCTACGCATCTCCAGTGTGGCTCTGGTATGCCCTCACTGCAACGAGCGCTCCAAGGTCGCCTTCGAAGTCCAGCCGAGTGGAGTGAGAGCCAGAGTCTGCAAGAAGTGTAGCGAGACGATAGAGTAGCTAGGGAGCTTGGTGGGAGAGATCGCCATGTCCAGACTGAAAGAGATCTACCAGAAGGAGATCGTGCCCATCCTCATAGAAGATTTCGGCTATCGCAACGTGATGCAAGTGCCGCGGCTGGTCAAGGTTGTGGTCAATATCGGGCTGGGGGAGGCCTTGCAGGAGGCGAAGGCCCTGGATGGGGCTACCAGAGACCTGAGTACGATAACTGGACAGCAGCCCATTATCACTCGGGCCCGGAGGTCAATCGCTGCGTTCAAGCTCAGGGAGGGGATGGCTATTGGTGCCAAGGTCACGTTACGGGGTCGGCGGATGTACGACTTCGTGGACCGGCTGCTCAACGTCGCCCTGCCCCGCCAGCGAGACTTTCGGGGTGTTTCGCGCGACGCCTTCGACGGTCGGGGCAACTACACCCTCGGGCTGGAAGAACAGTTGATCTGGCCTGAGATTGAGTATGATTCGATCGACAAAGTGAGAGGCATGGAGATCAGCATCGTTACCACCGCCAAGACGGATGAAGAAGCAAGGCGACTGCTGACGCTGCTGGGTATGCCTTTCAGGAGAGTATAGCGCCATGGGCAAGGAACTCAGCTCTCAGTAGTTCATTCATGGAGGTCAAGTGGCCAAGAAGTCGATGATCGCCAAGGAGAGTCGGAGGAAGTACAGGAACCAGGTGCGAAATCGCTGCACGAAATGTGGGCGACCGCGGGCCTATATGCGTCGTTTCGGATTGTGCCGCATATGCTTCCGTGAATTGGCCCTGGAAGGCAAGGTCCCGGGTGTCACCAAGTCCAGTTGGTAGCTGAGAAAGGGTACTGACAACATGCACACCGATCCCATTGCTGACTTGCTCACCCGTATCAGGAACGCGACTGGCGTCCGACACGCGCAGGTGACAGCACCGTCCTCCAAGATGAAGGTGTCTGTAGCGAGAGTATTGCGGGACGAAGGATACATTCAGGGCTACGATGTCACCAAGGACCGTCCCCAACCTATGCTCAGGATTTGGCTGAAGTATACGGAGGACGGAGATCCGGCGATCTCTGCGCTGGAGCGGGTCAGCAAGCCTGGATGCCGAGTGTACGCTGGCAAGGGAAAATTGCCCAGAGTCAAGAGCGGCCTCGGGATAGCCATCTTGTCGACTTCCAGGGGCATCATGGCCGATAGGAAGGCAAGGCGCATGGGGATTGGTGGTGAGGTTCTGTGTTATGTGTGGTAGCAGGAACTGTCGAGCATTGTCTCCTGGTGTGGCAGAGGGAACCCTTCCACTTGGCTGGGGAGACAGAGGAGGTGCGCTCTGATGTCTCGTGTAGGCAAGGCGCCCATACCGGTGCCGCCGAACGTCCAGGTGACTATCCGTGGGTCCGATGTGACGGTTAAGGGGCCGAGGGGCGAATTATCGCGCACCCTCCATAGGGATATTTCGGTGCGCCTTGAAGACAACCAGTTGATCGTGATCCGACCTACTGAGCAGAGGCTGCACCGCTCTCTCCACGGCCTCTCCAGGGCGCTGCTGGCGAACATGGTACATGGAGTCACCGAAGGGTTCCAGAAAGAACTGGAGATTAACGGCGTTGGTTATCGCGCTCAGTTGGAGGGCGAAACGCTCGTCCTCTCCGTGGGCTATTCGCATCCTGTTCAGATAGCGCCTCCGCCAGGGATCACCATCTCCGTGGAGAAGGGTTATCGAAACATCACAGTGGAGGGCGTGGACAAGGAACTGGTGGGCAGAATAGCAGCGCAGATCAGGGCGGTACGAAAGCCAGAGCCATACAAGGGCAAAGGCATTCGCTATGTAGGCGAGTACGTTCGCCGCAAGGCAGGCAAGGCAGGCAAGATTGGCTAGGGCTTCGCTAGTCAGAGCGGGTGTCGTGGTTGGAGCGGAATGGAATGAGCACGAGCAAAGATCGTGAAGCGGCGCGGCATCGCAGGCATCTACGGGTCCGGCAGAAGGTGCAAATCACCAAGGACCGGCCCCGGCTCTCGGTGTATCGGAGTCTGAAGCATATTTATGCTCAGATCATCGACGATACTGAAGGTCACACTCTGGCAACTGCATCGACTCTCGATCCGGAGGTGCGACATCAGATCGCGGGCATGAAGAAGTCAGAGCAGGCCAAGGTGGTGGGTGAAGTCCTGGCCCATCGGGCCAAAGCTCGCGGCATCGAGAAGGTCATCTTTGACAGGGGTGGGTACAAGTATCATGGTCGTGTGAGGTCTCTGGCTGAGGGGGCGCGCGGCGCGGGACTGGAGTTCTAGGAGCAGTGCGACACATCTCTGCCCCACGTCTGGTCAAGACTCCACGTAACATGGCCTGAGTAGACTTAGGGAAAGAGGACAGGACATTGATGGAAGAGGAATTCCTAAAGGAGCGTGTTGTCCACATTGCCCGCGTGGCCAAGGTTGCCAAAGGAGGCCGCCGCTTCGGATTTCGAGCCGTGGTCGTGGTAGGCGATGGCCGTGGCAGCGTTGGTTCCGGCGTGGGCAAGGCGCGAGAGGTACCCGAGGCGATTCGGAAGGGGATCGAGAAGGCCAAGAGGAGCATGATTCGGGTGCCTGTTAGGGGCACCACGATTCCCCATGAGGTGATCGCCGAGTTCGGAGCAGCCAAGGTGCTACTCAAGCCCGCCTCGCAAGGTACCGGCGTCATCGCTGGCGGAGGTGTGCGGGCGGTGGTGGAGGCAGCTGGCATAAAGGACATCCTTACGAAATCGCTGGGCAGCGCCAATATCATGAACGTGGTCTACGCCACCATGGAGGGCTTGAAGAGGTTGAAGAACCCGGAAGAAGAGGCGCGCCGCCGGGGAAAACCGGCGGAAGAGGTGCTGCCCTTCTGGGAGCGGATAGATGGCCAAGACTGACAAGCAGCTACGAATAACCTGGGTGAAGAGCAGCATTGGCTATGCCCAAGACCAGAAGGCCACCATCAGAGCGCTGGGCCTTCGCCGTCTGGGCCAGTCGGTGGTTCGACCCGACAACCCCTCCATACGGGGCATGGTGCAGAAGGTGATTCACCTGGTCGAGATGGACGAAGCCTAATGCAGTCTACTGGACTGGGGGGGACCCTGGCGCCACGCCGGATAGCGGTCTGGCAGGTGTTCCTTCGGAGGAGCCATGAAGTTACACGATCTTAGACCCGCGAAGGGGTCAAAGAAGGACAAGAAGAGGGTAGGGCGAGGAGACAGTTCCGGGCACGGCAAGACGGCCGGGCGAGGCACCAAAGGACAAAGGTCCCGCTCGGGCGGAGGCGTTCCGCCCTACTTTGAAGGCGGCCAACTGCCGCTCGTAAGACGACTGCCCCGCATGCGAGGCTTCGTCAACATCTTCAAGACCCAGTTCGCCACCGTGAATCTGGATAGGCTCAACGAAAGGTTTGAGAAGGGGGCTGAGGTCACGCCCGCCACTCTGAGCGAGGTAGGACTCATCAAGTCGCCGGATGACCTGGTCAAAGTGCTGGGAAGAGGTGAACTGGAGAAGCCACTGATCATCAAGGCTCACGGCTTCTCGGCCACTGCCAGAGCCAAGATCGAGGCCGTCGGCGGAAGCATCGAGGAACTTGCGCTGCCAGCCGACAGACCCAGGAGAGGTCGGCGCCCCAGACCTCTGTAAGGGGAGAGAAGTGGAAACCTTTCGCAACGTACTGAACGCCTTCAAGCTGCCGGACCTGCGGCGGAAGATACTCTTCACCCTGGCCATGCTCGTCGTCTATCGCTTTGCGGCCCACGTGCCAGTGCCTGGGGTGAATGCAGAAGCCTTGAAGCAACTCTTCCAGAGCAACCAATTGCTGGGCCTACTGGACATGTTCTCTGGCGGTGCCATGTCTAGTTTCTCCGTCGTGGCCATGGGAGTGTACCCCTATATCACAGCGTCAATCATCATGCAGCTGCTAGTGCCGTTGATCCCGCCTCTGGAGCGGCTGTCCAAGGAAGGCGAGGCGGGACAGGCCAAGATCAACCAGTACATGCACATCATGACCGTACCCCTGGCTGCACTTCAAGCCATCACTCAGATCAGCATGTTCAGTGGGGGCGCCGTGCCTGTGATAGAAGGCTTCAATCTGCTCTCCCCTGACACAGCTGTATCTAGTCTGGCCACAGTCGCCACCCTCACCGCCGGTACTATGTTCGCGGTGTGGTTGGGGGAACTCATCACGGAGCAGGGCGTTGGCAACGGTGTGTCCATCATCATCTTCGGCGGCATTGTCGCCAGGATCCCTCAGAGAGTTGCGCAAGACATGCGCACCAACATTCCGGGCCTCATAGCCTTCGTGGTCATTGCGGTAATAACTGTCGCAGCCATAGTCTTCATCTACGAAGGACAGCGTCGGATCCCTGTGCAGTATGGTAAGCGCGTGAGAGGAACCAAGATCTATGGGGGTCAGAGTACACACATCCCGTTGAAGGTCAACTCCGCGGGCATGATTCCCCTCATCTTTGGGTCATCGTTTCTGATCCTTCCAGGTGTGATTGCCAGCTACTTCCAGTACTCAAGCAACCAGGTGGTAGCCAGTGTTGCTCAGGGCATCGTGGGCCTCTTCGATAGCCAGATGGTGTTTTACTGGCTCATGTACTTCATCATGGTGGTTGGGTTCACGTATTTCTATACGGACGTGATTTTCCAGCAACAGAACATGCCGGAAAACCTGCAGAAACATGGAGGCTTCATCCCCGGCATTCGACCAGGGGCGCGCACGGCGGAGTATCTCAATCGAGTGCTACGGCGCATCACGCTGGTGGGCGCCCTGTTCCTGGGAATTGTGGCCGTGCTCCCGTTCTTCGTGAGCAAGCTCACGCCCATGCAGACCATGATCGTGACCAGCACAGGCCTGCTGATCGTGGTTGGCGTGGTCATAGACACGATGAAGCAGCTTGAGGCGCAGTTGCTGATGCGCCACTACGAGGGTTTCTTGAGATAGCAGACATGGAGGTCTCATGAACCTGGTCATGCTTGGCCCGCCGGGGGCCGGCAAGGGGACTCAGGCAGCCCTGCTGGCCGAGGCGCTGGGTACACCTCATGTGGCCAGCGGCGATCTTTTTCGGGAGGCGCTCAGGGAGGAGACGGAGCTGGGCTTGACTGCCAAGTCCTACATGGAACGCGGCGAGTTGGTGCCCGATGAGGTCACTATTGCCATGGTTCGAGAGCGACTGCAGAGGCCGGACTGCGACAGCGGGGTGATCCTGGACGGTTTTCCCCGGACCATCGAGCAGGCCGAGGCGTTGCAGGGGCTTCTTGCTGAACAGAACAAGAAGATAGACGCGGCACTCTTCATAGATGCGGCCGAGGACGAGTTGGTGAGAAGGCTCTCCAGTCGATGGACGTGCCGCAACTGCCAGGCGGTCTACAACATCATCTCCAACCCTCCTCACGAGGAGGGCAGGTGCGACGTGTGCGGTGGTGAGCTCTATCAGCGGGCCGACGACGTCCCGGAGACGGTGAGAAACCGAATTCGGGTCTATCGGCAGCAGACGAGCCCTCTGATAGACTACTACCGAGACCAGGAGTTGCTCGTTACCATCAAGAGTGAAGGTGGCATAGAGCGTGTACAACACAAGGTCCTGGAAGCCCTGCAAGTGGCGTGATGGTCATCAGGAAGTCGAGTCGCGAACTGGCACTGATGAGAGAAGCAGGGAGGATTGTGGCGCTCACCCACGCTCTCCTGGAGGAGAGGATCCGGCCGGGGGTCACCACAGCGGAATTGGACGTGATGGCCCGCGAGTTTGTCTCCGAGCAAGGAGCTGAGCCATCCTTCCTGGGATATAGAGGCTTTCCGGCGTCGCTGTGCGTGTCCGTCAACGAGGAGGTTGTCCATGGCGTGCCCGGACCACGGGTGCTGAAGGAAGGAGACATCGTCAGTCTGGATTTCGGCGCCATCTACAAAGGATACCAAGGGGACGCGGCGATCACTGTAGGCGTGGGTCACATTACCAAGAAGGCTGGGGAGTTGATCGACGTCACGCGCGGCGCTCTGGCAGCAGCCATCGCTCAGTGCAAGAGCGGGAGCTACCTGGGCGACATCTCGTCGTCGATTCAGACCTATGCTGAATCGAGGGGCTTCTCGGTGGTCAGGCAGTATGTGTCTCATGGCATTGGGCGCCAGATGCATGAGGACCCGCAGATACCGAACTACGGCTCACCAGGCAGAGGGATGCTCCTCAAGCCGGGCATGACTTTCGCTCTTGAGCCGATGGTCAACGTGGGAACCTATCTGACCCGCGTGCTGGACGACGGCTGGACGGTGGTGACGGACGATGGTGAGCTATCAGCTCATTTCGAACATACCATCGCCATCACAGAAGGTGAGCCGGAAATACTTACTCGAGTATGAAGACTGGAGTTGATGATGAAAGTGAAACCGTCAGTGAGGCGGCGCTGTGAGAACTGCAAGATCGTGCGGCGGAGAGGCGTCGTGCGAGTCCTTTGCAGAAATCCACGGCACAAGCAGAGACAGGGGTAGTCTGGCCAGGCAGGTCATGCAGACCCGCCTACAGGAAATAGGAGGACGAGAGTGGCTAGGATCGCCGGCGTCGACTTGCCCAAGAACAAGAGAACGGAGATCGCTCTCACATACATTTATGGCATAGGCAGGACCAGCAGCCAGCAGATCTTGGATCAGGCTGAGATCAATCCCAGCGTCAGGGTCAAAGATCTGACGGAGGAGGATGCCACGCGGCTGAGAGTCATTATTGACAGGGAGTACAAGGTGGAGGGCGATCTTCGTCGGGAGGTCACCCAGAACATCAAGCGCCTTCAGGAGATAGGTTCCTACCGGGGGCTGCGCCATCGTCGTGGTCTCCCCGCGCGTGGACAGCGCACTAGGACCAACGCGCGTACCAAGAGGGGCTCGAGAAGGACGGTTGCCGGCAAGCGCAGGAGTAGGTCCAAGAAGTAACAGCGCAATTCACGGCCCTGCATGCACTCGTGTTCAACATAGTGCGGCAGGAGGTTGTTTCCGATTCCTGTGAGGAGGAATAGGTGGCACGAAAGACAGCCAAGAAACGCGGTCCGCGTCGTATGCGTAGAGACATACTCCACGGACAGGCACACATACAGTCGACGTTCAACAACACCATAATCACCATTACTGAGTTGAACGGCGACGTGATTGCCTGGAGCAGCGCCGGCACCGTGGGATTCAAGGGTTCCCGAAAGAGCACCCCTTACGCGGCACAAATGGCCGCTCAACAGGCAGCCAGGCAAGCGATGGACATGGGCGTGAGGGAGCTGGATATCTTCGTTAAGGGCCCGGGACCCGGGCGAGAGGCGGCGGTTCGAGCGCTACAGGCGGCGGGAATCGCAGTCAGGTCCATCAGTGACGTCACTCGAGTACCACACAACGGTTGCCGCCCTCCAAAGAAGCGGCGCGTGTAGCGGATCGAGTGATTCGGCCCGTCCTCAACACGGACTCACTAGAGGAGAAGACATGGCAAGACACACAGGCCCGGTCTGCAAACTCTGTCGCAGAGAGGGAGAGAAGCTATTCCTTAAAGGAGATCGGTGCTTCACAGCGAAGTGCGCTTTCGAGAAACGCTCCTATCCGCCCGGCATGCACGGTCGTCGAGCCCGGTTTCGGCGCAAGACTACGGACTTCGGAACACAATTGCGGGAGAAGCAGAAGGCACGGCGAATCTACGGGGTGTTGGAGAGGCAGTTCCGCCGCTATTTTGGCGAGGCGGAACGACGCAAGGGCGTGACCGGCGCCTACCTCCTTCAGATCCTGGAGAGCAGGCTGGACACCATTGTCTACCGATCGGGCTTTGCCAGCTCCCGGGCTCAGGCACGTCAGTTGGTCACGCACGGGCACTTTGACGTCAACGGTCGCAAGACGGATATCCCGTCGTTCCTGGTCAAGCCGGGGGATCAGATAGTGGTGCGTGCCAAGAGCAGGAGCAATGAATACTTCAAGAACGTGGCACAGGAGATGGAGCACCGTTTCGTGCCCGAGTGGCTCAGCGTGGACATCAATACGATGTCGGGACGAGTGTTGGCTCTGCCGACCAGAGGGGAGATCGAGACACCTCTCAAGGAGCAACTGATCACGGAGTACTACAGCAGGTAGGGCAGTTTCTCACGCTGGAAGCTGTCTTGAGGAGGGACACCCTTGCTACCCAATTTAGTCTTGCCCAAGATCGAGGTCGAGGCGATTGCGGAGCGGTACGGGCGCTTCGTCATCGGGCCGCTGGAGAGCGGCTACGGTGTGACCGTTGGCAATTCCCTGCGCAGAGTTCTTCTCTCTTCCTTGCCTGGTGCGGCGATAACCTCCGTCAGAGTGGATGGCGTGTACCATGAGTTCTCACCGATATCTGGAGTCAAGGAGGACACCATGACGCTGCTTCTCAATGTGAAGCAGGTCAGGATGAAGATGCAGGGTGATGAACCTGTGCGCCTGCGCCTCGAAGTACAGGGAGAAGGGATTGTCACAGCGGCAGACATAGAATGCCCCGCCGAGGTAGAGATCATCAACCCTGAAATCCACCTTCTCACCCTGGATTCCGCCGATTCCAGGGTCGAGATGGAGATGATCGCCGAACAGGGACGTGGGTACAGCCCCAGTGAGGACAGAGGAGAGCTGGCCATAGGACAGTTGCCTGTGGATGCCATATTCTCTCCTATTCGGCGAATCGCCTACACGGTTGATCGGGTTCGCATAGGCGAGATCACTGACTTTGACCAACTCAAGCTGGACATCTGGACCGATGGCACCATCCAGCCCGGAGAGGCACTCAGCACGTCCGCTCAGATCCTAGCCAAGCACTTCTCCCTGGTAGCCAACCTTGGAGGAGCACTGCTAGAGGGACCCGAAGAGGCTATGGAGGAAGGCATCCCCGCCCGCATCTACGAGATGCCTATCGAGGACCTGGATCTCACCGTGCGAGCTTTCAACTGCCTGAAGCGCGCCGGAATAACTAAGGTGGGCCTGATTCTGGAGAAGCTGGATAAGGGTGACGATGAGATCCTGGCCATCAGGAACTTCGGGCGCAAATCCTTGGACGAACTGAAGCAGGCCCTAAGAGAGAAGGATCTCCTCCGCGAGCCAGAGGAGGACGAGAGCGATGAGACATAATGTAGCCGGCCGCAGACTCAAGCGTTCCAGCGGCCACCGACAGGCATTGTTCAAGAACCTCGTCACGGAGCTCTTCCGTCACCGAAGAATAACGACAACGGAAGCCAAAGCCAGAGCGGTGCGCGCGGAGGCTGAGAAGCTGATCACCGTGGCCAAGCGCTCCTTAGACAAGGAGAGCGACGTCCACGAACGACGACAGGTTCTCCGTACCGTAGCCGACAAAGAGGTGTTGCGGGCACTGTTCGAGACTATTGCGCCCGAGTACAAGAATCGCCCCGGGGGTTACACGCGCATCATCAAGCTGGGACCCCGCCAGGGCGACGCCGCGCCTATGGCTATCCTAGAACTTGTCGAGTGAGTGGTCAGATGCGGAGGGCTGCTCCCGAAGTCCGCACGATCAAGGCCGTCGTGGAGTACGACGGGACCAGATACGCGGGGTTCCAGCAGCAGCCACACCTACTGACCATTCAAGGGGAGATGGAGAGGGCCTTGCGCGAGGTTACGCAAGAGGAAGCCAAGATAGTGGGGGCTGGACGCACAGACGCAGGCGTACATGCAAGTGGGCAGGTGATTCACTTCCTCACCGGGTGGAAGCGATCGCTGGAGGAACTGCATCGAGCCTTCAATGCCGTGTTGTCGCCGGACATTGCGATCAAAGAGATGACTGTGGCCATGCCTGACTTCCATGCTCGCTTCAGCGCCGTGACGCGTGCGTACCGCTATACCATTCTGAACCAGCCGGTGCGTTCGCCGCTAGAGGCGCTTTACGCCTACCACTACGAGCACCATTTAGATGCAGCAGCAATGGGGCAGGCTTTGGAGTGCCTAGTCGGAACGCACGATTTCGCGTCATTCGGCCAGCCAACTCAGGGCGAAAGCACCCTGCGAGATGTTCTGCGTGCCAGTTGTTCCAGAGAGGGCAGCCACATCCACGTTGACCTGACGGCTAATGCCTTCCTGCGACACATGGCGCGGGCGATCGTGGGTACCCTGCTACTGGTGGGCAGAGGGGTACTCCATGCCGAGGACATGAAGGCGATTCTCGCGGCCAAGGACAGAAGTCAGGCCGGTCCGCCAGCCCCGGCTCACGGCCTCTGCCTGGTGCGAGTGAACTACTGAGGTATCGAGAGATGAAGACGCATTCTACGAAACCCTCCGAGATCGAGCGTCAGTGGTACGTGGTGGACGCCGAAGGCCGGACACTGGGCCGGTTGGCCTCGGAGATTGCCAAGATCCTGAAGGGAAAGCACAAACCCATCTATGCACCACATTTGGATACCGGCGACTATGTCATCGTCATCAATGCCGAGAAAGTCCATGTCACGGGTCACAAGATGGACCAGAAGATGTACTATCGCCATTCTGGCTACCCAGGTGGCCTCAAGGGCCTCACCCTGAGGGAACAACTGAACAGACACCCCACGCGGGTCATCCGTTCTGCAGTGAGAGGCATGTTGCCACACAACAGGTTGGGTCGAGCCATGCTGGGCAAGCTGAAGGTGTATGCAGGCGATGCGCACCCTCACGCCGCCCAGAAACCCGGAGCACTGGAGTTGTGAGGCCACACAGTCCGGAACTGCGATAGAGGAGGTTACGAGTAGTGGCGAAGAAGAAGAAGGAAGTGACGGAAGCGACACAGCCCGCCCATGAAGAGCCAGAGGCTGTTGAGATAGACAC
>JBAVWD010000383.1:0-4857 GCA_049697655.1 Anaerolineae bacterium
CGTCGGGGTGCGCTCCTTCTGCCAGGAAGAGCACGATTTCCTGAAGACACACCCGGAGATCTCCTGCTACACCGCCCGCCAATGCTATCAGCGAGGCATCGAGGAGATCGCTGAGGAAGTGGTGGAAAGACTAAGGGGCGTAGAGGCTGTGTATTTCACCTTGGACATTGATGGCCTGGATCCCGCTTACGCGCCAGGGACCGGCATTCCGGAAGCAGGCGGGCTCTCGACACGAGACCTGCTAGAACTGGTGCGGATAGTCTTTATGAAGCTGCCTATCCGGGCCTTGGATGTGGTCGAAGTGGCTCCACCTCTGGATCACTCGGACATCACTGCCTTTGCCTCCCTCAAGGCCATCTACGAGGCCTGGGGTGTGATCCAGGAAAAGCAGAAGCAGTCCACATCTTGAGGGCAGAGGCTGACGCGGCACTTGATGCTGCACTCGTGTAGCCCATACGGCGAGAACGTGCGGGCTCCACGCTCGGGAGACCGGGGCACTGCGAATACGCTCTAGATCAACGGACTTGCTGCTGAGTGCATCGCGTTGCAGTCGTCGCGCAGGGTGTCCGAGCAGATCGCCGACTCTAGGCGTCACGACGGCTCACATCCTCAGGAAGCGTCGTACCCTTAGAGGGAGCCCAGCCTGAGTCTATGATCGGCGTTCCCTTCCGCCAGTTTCCTCAGTACCCTGGCTATCTGAGGCAGGGCTATTAGGTCCGCCGCCTCCAGATAAAACCTTCGGCTGTTTGCCTCCAGCTCATCCGCCGCTCGTCTAGCGGCGCCGGGATCTCTCTCGGACGACAGACCTGCCTGACCCAAGTATTGGCTGCTCTCAAGTCCATCGATGGGCTCCAGGAGTATCTCGTTGACGTATTCCCGGCGGCTCCTCTCCAGGAGTTTCTTCCGCTCTCTCTTGGCCTCCGCCAGGGATGAATAGACCTCAATGTGGGCGGGGTCTTTCGCGAGTGTACCCGCCTCTTCGTAGAACTCTGCGCTTCTAGCCTCGAGATCGATGGCAAACGCTAGGACAGCGCCAGCAGTACCCAGTTTCATCCGTTCGTCTCCTTAGCTCGGGACCGCCATGCTGCAGCCCGCAGGCTGGGGCTAGACACGATTCCTCCCCTGAGACATCCAGCCGTCTGGTCAGAACCAGCGCGAGATCACGACCTTCTTCTCGGTGAAGAAATCGACCGCATCACGGCCCTGGCCGTGGAGGTCTCCGAAGAACGAGTCCTTCGTTCCGCTGAAGGGGAAAAAGGCCATGGGAGCAACGATGCCCACGTTGATACCGATGTTGCCGCAGCGTGCTCTGTACTTGAACTCTCGAGCCCACTTGCCGCTCGTGGTGAAAATGGACGAGGCGTTGCCATAGGGGTTGGCATGAATGATGTGTATCGCCTCGTCGAGATCCTGGGCCTTGATGATGGACGCCACGGGGCCGAAGATCTCTTCATTGGCGATGGCCATTTGGGGTGTCACCTCGTCAAAAACCGTGGGGCCGATGAAGTATCCGTTTGGACAGTCATCGACTTGTATGCCCCGGCCATCGAGTAGGAGCTTGGCGCCCTCACCCAGGCCCTTCTCGATGTATCCCAAAACGCGTTCCATATGCCTCTTCGAGATCACCGGTCCCATCTGAACCGATTCGTCAAGGCCGTAGCCTACCTTGAGCCTGGATGCGGAGCTCACGAACTTGTCCCGCAGTGTCTCGTAGACGTCCCCGACCGCCAGAAGGACTGCTCCGGACAGGCACCGCTCTCCAGCACAGCCGTAGAAGGACGTCAGTAGGGCGGACACCGTTCTGTCCAGGTCCGCGTCGGGCATCACCACCAGGAAGTTCTTGGCCCCGGCCTGGGCCTGAACCCTCTTGCCATTCGCGGCCCCTTTGCTGTATATGTAGCGGGCCACCGCAGTGGAGCCGACGAAGGACGCCCCTCTCACATCGGGGCTCTCCAAGAGGGCATCCACGACGCCTTTAGCCCCATTGACCAGGTTGATCACGCCCTCCGGCAAGTCGATTTGGTCTATCAGTTCGAAGAGCCTGTTTTGACTGAGGGGCACTTGCTCCGACGGTTTCACGATGTAGGTATTGCCGCAGGCTATGGCATACGGCGCAAACCAGAGAGAGACCATGAACGGGAAGTTGAAGGGAGGGATGCAGCAGAAAACGCCCATAGGCTGCCTGACGCACTCCTCGTCTATGCCGACCGCAATATCCTCCGCGTTGTAGCCCATCATCAAGGAAGGAATACCAGCCGCCACCTCCACATTCTCTATGGCGCGCCTTACCTCACCGCGGGCCTCATCGATGCACTTGCCCACTTCCTGGACAATTGTCCTCGCCAGGTCTTCGAATTCGTCCTCCATCAGATCCCTCAATGTGAACAGGTACCTGGCCCGGGTGACTGGAGGCGTCTCTCTCCACTCCGCGAAGGCATCCTTGGCAGCCCGTATCGCCGTCTCCACCTCTTCAGCCGTCGACAAAGGAACCCGTGCCATGACCTCGGTGGTTGCTGGGTTCACGACGTCCAGAAGTTCGGTTGACTTCGAAGCGACCCATTTCCCGTTGACGTAATTGTCTAGCACTCGCATTTGCTGCCTCCTCGTTGTTGACGCTCCTACAGCGAACCTGCTGCTTGGTCAGTACTGTCTGCCCTTTCCATCGTTCGTCATCTACGGCAAGTACACCTGCTTTGAGGTCGGGCGCGACAATGACGACGGCCCGCATGACGGCAGGAGCGCTGCTTCCTAGGCCGTCGAAGGCCGCCTGTGGCAGAACCCATTAGACCTCCATCCGGCGTCGTCTGAGAAACTGTCCTGCACCTACATCGCCTACGAAATCGCCTTCTTTGGCGATGGTTCGACCCCTCTGCATGGTGAGGACGGGGTAGCCTCTGACAGTGATGTGGTCATAGGGGCTGTGGTCCACATTCATGTGCAGGTTCTCCACGCTGAGCCGAACCTCTTTCTCTGGGTCGAAGATCACGAGGTCCGCATCTGCTCCGATAGAGATGGTACCCTTCTGAGGAGCTAGACCGAATAGGCGGGCAGGACTGGTCGACACAAGCTCCACGAATCTGTTGACGGAGAACCGCCCCGTGTTCACACCGAAGTGGTACATCAAGGGTACCCTGGTCTCCACACCTGGCATACCGTTGGGTATCTTGGAGAAATCATCCTTGCCCATATCTTTCTGGCCCACGAAGTTGAAGGGGCAGTGATACGTCCCTATTACCTGCAAGTAGCCGGTTGCCAACCCTTGCCACAGCTTCCCTTGGTGCCCCTCGTCCCTCAGAGGAGGGGACATAACGTATTTCGCTCCTTCGAAACCAGGCAACTCGTAGTATCCAGTATTGAAGAGGAGGTATTGTGGGCAGGTCTCAGCCAGGACGGGCTGCCCGCTGTCGCGAGCCTCCTTCACTTTGTCTAGAGCCCCGGCGGCACTCAGATGCACGATGTAGATGGGAGATCCGGCCAGTCCAGCCAGCATGATGGCCCGGCTCACCGCCTCCACCTCCGCCTCGGGAGGGTGACTCTTGGCGTGCCAGAAAGGCTCGGTCTTGCCCTCGCCGATGTGCTTGTTGATGAGATAGTGGAGGACATCTCCGTTCTCAGCATGTACCATGATAAGCGCTCCGAGCTCGTGTGCCTTAAGGAGTGACTTGAAGAGCGTCTCGTCATCCACCATGAAGGTGCCTTTGTAGGCCATGAACAGCTTGAAGCTAGTGATGCCCTCCTCCACGAGCTGGGCCATCTCCTTGTTCATCACCTCTTCTGTCATGTAACCGATGGCCACGTGGAAACCGTAGTCGATGGCCGCTTTGCCCCTCGCTTTCTCCATCCACACCTCGAGAGCATTGTGGAGACTCTCTCCCGCCCCCTGAATGGCAAAGTCTACGAAGGTGGTCGTGCCACCACACGCTGCAGCGATACTACCTGTCTCGAAGTCATCTGCGGACACCGTGCCCATGAAAGGCAATTCGAAATGGGTGTGGACGTCGATGCCCCCTGGGAAGACATAGTTGCCCTGGGCGTCAACGGTCTCGGCACCTTGCAGCCCCCGGCCGAGCGCAGCGATCTTCCCCTTCTCGATACCTATGTCCGCTTGATAGGTCTCTGTGGCTGTCACAATGATCCCGTTGGTCACCACGGTGTCCATTCTTTTCCTCCCGACGGTGGTGGCTCGCTCAGAGCACCGCTAGGGTGATACATCCCTCCACCGGGCAAACGTGTGTACACAGAGAACAGCCGTCGCACTTGTCCGCCCGGACCCTGGGGTAGACCTCTCGGCTCTGCATCTCGATGGCTTGCCAGCCACCGTCAAGGCAAGCGGTGTGACAGAGTCCGCACTTGGTGCAAAGGGCTTCGTCGATCGAAGCGACCACTTTGTGGGCGAAGTCCAACCCCTCATGAGCCGTTATCTTGGGCAGAACGTATCCTCTCATCTCCGCCACTGACCCAAAGCCCTTCTCATCCAGATAGTCCGAGAGGCCGTTCTTCATCTTCTCGACGATCTGGTAGCCTCGCAGCATGACGGCCGTACACACCTGCACTGTGGAGGCGCCTGCCAGAATGTACTCGGCTGCGTCCTCCCAACCGGCCACACCGCCAATGCCCGAGAGAGGAAGCTTGATCCCCTGCGCCAGTTGCGCGATGCACCGCAACCCTATCGGTTTGACCGCTGGACCTGAGTAGCCGCCCAAAGCCGTGCTCCCGTCCACGGATGGCAGCGGTTCCAGGCGATCCAGATCCACGCCCATGAGGACCGAGACCGTGTTGATGGCCGAGATGGCGTCTGCTCCTGCCTCTTCGCAGGCTTGGGCTATCTCTACGATGTCCGTGACATTGGGCGTCAGC
>JBAVWD010000384.1:0-6377 GCA_049697655.1 Anaerolineae bacterium
AGACCTCCGTGGCTGGCATACGCTTGATCATGCTGTCCAGAATCATCAGTAGCTGGATGGACACGCCATGAGGGCAAGGCTGACAGTAGCCGCACCGGCGACAGAAGCGGTTGCCCAGCTCGACACGCATCCGCTCCATCTGCGCCAGATCGTCGGAGGTCATCTCCGCCGGCCCCTCCATGATGTCGAGAATCTCGTCTATCTCCTCTGGCCGCTCGATGCCTGGAATGGGCAGAATCTCGGGGAACCGCCGCAGATACTTGAAGGCCAGGGGCGCGTTGTCCAGGGCCCCTCCCGCCAGGGGTTTCATGGCGATGAAACCGACGTTCCTCTCCAGAGCCAGGGGGATCAGCTTCTGCGCCGCCTCGTCTGCAATGATGTTGAAGGGGAACATCATGGTCTCGAAGTGGCTGGACCTGACCGCTCTGAGGGCTATGTCCATGGAGTGGGAAGTCAGTCCGATGTGGCCCACCTTACCTGCACGCTGCGCATCTCTGACCACGTCAAGCGGACCGCCCGGAGCGACCACCCGCTCGTACTCCTCGTCGGTGCTGACGCAGTGGAACTGGTAGAGGTCAATGCTCCCCACTCCCAACCTCTTCAGGCTGAGAGCAAGGTGCTCTGTTACCCCCTGGGCATCCCTGGCCTGGGTCTTCGTGGCCAGCACCAGGTCCTCTCTTCGGCCAGCGATGGCCTCGCCGATGCGTTCCTCGCTGGTGGTGTAGCCGTTGGCCGTGTCCAGGAAAGTGATGCCGAGATCCAGGCAGTGGCGCACCACGTGGATGGCCTCCTGCTGTGATAGTCTCTGTATAGGAATACCTCCGAATCCCACCGCTGAGACCATGAGCTCGGTCCGGCCCAGCCTGATCTTTCTCACGAGTGTTCCTTCCCCGCTGCTGTGGCCGATCTCACGTCGACGTCACGCTCAGCCCTCTTGAACACAAGGCTCGTTGCTCCCAGATGCACGACGGCGCCGTTGTTCAGTAGGGCGCCAGCCGCTTGATCCACTTCCTCACCGTCCACAAGGGTGCCAGACGTGCTTTGCAGGTCATAGAGGACAAAGTGGTCTCCGGAGACCACTAGTCGAGCGTGCTGACGGGAGACGGTGGGATCGCTCAGGCTTATGTCACAAGAGCTCCCCCTGCCGATGATGTTCGTGCCCTCGACCAACATGTGGTGCGCCCCGGAGCCAGGTCCCTCCGTGATTACGAGCCAGGCGACAGCCATTTCGCGGGCCAGGGATGGCCAATCCTCTTGCCCTACTGTTCCCTTGATGAGGGTGGCTCCCGGTCCTGGGATGCCGCTCGATCGGGCCGTGGTCCCAGCCCCTCCAACCCGGCGATGCCGGAAGAAGTACCAATAGATCGCGAGGATGGCGGCGACGGCGAGTAAGGCTTCCGCGACAAGAACGGCGGTGGTAGTGTTCATGAAAGCCTCCTGTCCAGTCACGGCAGTATACCACTGGGGGATTGAGGTTACAAAGCGTCCAATCGTCATGGCGAGCCTTGTGCGTGTTCGCCGTTTGTGTTGCCTCTGCTTTGGTCGACCGTTCCGAGGGGGAGCGAGGTGTCTGGTGGATCCTGAGCCGGGCGCGGGCAACGAGAATCCCTCAACATCTGGAGGTGATGTCGGCTTCCAGCATCATTGCGCCACAGGTGTTCACTTTTCAGCGGAAGACGGTTCACTCTTGAACTGGAAATGAGATTATGAAGCCAGGGGCTTGATTTCGAGCGGGTTATGTAGTATAATAGGGTAGGTTTCGGCCGTACCGCGCCTGGGCATCATATCACCCAAACAGAGGTATCTTTGCTATATTGGCCAGACTGGGTTCCCCTTAGCTAGTTCCTGTGCCGCCCATTATAGAGTGGCGGCATTTTCTTTACTCACGGCACCCCAAGCATGGTGTAGAGGATTGATGGACACTGCGAAAGACTTAGCAGACACCGCCAAAGACCCAGGAGACACTGCCAAAGACCCAGGAGACACTGCGAGACAGAGACTGCTGGACAAGGGCGAGGAGCAAGGCTACATCACGCTGGAGGACATACTTCAGGAATTCCCTCAGGCCGAGCTCCATGTGGATGAGATCAGCGAGCTATACTCTCTCTTGCAGGAGGAGGGCATCTCCATCGTTGATGAGGAGGTCGATTCTGTATCGGAGATCCTGGGGAAGGAACAGGACGAGGGGGATGACCAGCAAGAGCAGGCCGCGGACCTGGATGACATCGATGCGGAGAGCTCCATATCTCTCTATTTCAGAGAGGCCGCCCGTCATTCGATCCTGACAGCTCAGGAGGAAGTAGCGCTCGTCAAGAGGATGAACAGCGGCAAGAAATCCCGTGAGCGATTGGCGCGTGGCGACTACAGGTCCGATAAGCGCAGGCGGGGTTTGGAGATGAAGGCGCTCGACGGTGAACTGGGGCGTCAATACCTAATTCGATCCAATCTGCGCCTGGTCATCAGCATCGCCAAGAATTACCGCGGGCAAGGGCTATCCTTCTTGGACCTGATCCAGGAGGGGAATGTGGGCCTGATGCGCGCCGTGGACAAGTTCGACTATCGTCAGGGCAACAGGTTCAGCACCTATGCTACGTGGTGGGTCAGGCAGGCGATAACGCGTGCCCTCTCCTATCAGAGCCGCACTATCCGTCTGCCGGTCCACATGGGGGAACGTTTGCGTAGGGTGAAGCAGGTGGCTGGTCAGCTGGAGAAAGAGTTGGGTAGGAAGGCCGGCCAGGAGGAGATAGCCAAAGCCCTCAATCTCAGCGCTGAACAAATGGAACGCGTGTTCAGGGCACCCACTCACACTCTGTCGCTGGAGAAGCCGGTGGGAGAGGAGGGCGAGAGCCAGCTCAGTGAGTTCATTCAGGACGAGGACATTCCGCCTCCGGTGGATGTGGTTTTGGATGGGCAGCTCCGCGAGCAACTGTACGACGCGCTGCAAAAGCTCCCCGACAGGGAGCGCCGCATCATAGACCTCCGCTTCGGCCTCAGTGACGGTGATCCGCGGACCTTGCAGGAGATCGCCGAGGAGTTTGAGCTGAGCCGCGAACGGATACGCCAGATCGAAGGGGAGGTGTTGCGCAAGCTCCGGCATCCACATTTCAGCCGCAAGCTCAGAACGTATCTCAGGTGAACCCCGCTGCGAAAGTGGAAGCGGGTGGGAGTCGGAACGTTACGCAAGCCCCGGTCAACAAGGCCGGGGCTTTTCGTTTGTCGGTTGCGGAAAATCAGGGGTGCCGTGGACCCTCTGGTGCAGCTGGCGCCGGCGGACAAGGCAAGATGTGGTCACGATCGCCCGAAGGAACCGGCCCGCTTCGCTGGTCAGGATAGAGGGGTGCTCTTTCGTTTCATCCACAAGTAGCACCCCACGGCGAGGGCGATGGACGCACCGATGGTCAGCAGGAGCCAACTCTCAAGCGCGTTGAACCAGAATGTCTCGGGGAAGAGCTGAATCAGAGTGTCCGATCGGGGGAAGAGCCACGAGTCCCCTGCGAAGAAGAGGTGGTGGAACTCGACGAAGAACCAGCGGAACTGGAGAGGCACCACGATCAAAGCTGCCACGGCCAGTGCGGGGGCGACCAGTGCAGCGGTGAACAGGTAGAAGGGCGTGCGCTGTCTGGATTCCTTCTGGCCCAGCAAGATGCCCAACGCCACGGCCACAAGCAGGCCCAGCAGCAGATCCAGCCTGAGGGCCCTGCCCAGCAGGAGCTTCACATCCACCATGTGGGTGAGTTCTCTCTCGTTGAACAAGGGCGTACCGTCCGCATCCTCAAGCCTGGCCAGATAGTCGATGCCCTCATTGGATACAAGGTAGTGGGCGGCTGCCGCAGCCAAGGCTTGTCTCTCCTCCGGAGAGAATTTGCTCGATGGGGGGACGTCGGGCCTGGCGTACTGAAGGCGCAAGAAGGCCGGGGTGATGAGGGGAAGGAGCGAGGTCAGCGCCAGAAACCAGGGCAGGCAGACGATCAACATAGCGGCACTGGCTCGGGTGAGGATCTTCCTTGCCAACACTCTCTACTCTCCTTGAAGCAGGTATCGCAAGACGATCAGGTGGGTCAGGTGTTCGACAGGCGCCCTGTCATCGGTGAGCACCAAACCCCGCCCATCGAAGACTCTAATTCTCCCCACTGCCTGAGCTGCCACGTAGGACAGCCACTCGTTGGAAATGGTGTCGAGTCTGGCCTGGACGCGGTCCACGGTGGTCTCCTGATCCGTGCCGATCACCAGGCTGTTGCTCACGCCGGGGACGTCGAGGATGAGCACCGTGGGGAAGACCTGGCTCATGGTGGAGGCCAGGGTGTCCACAAGCCGAAAATCACTGGCAGTACGTCCGGCGTTCACCAGCACCGCCCCGCCTGGATTCAGGTGTTCGCGGGCCAGGCTGAAGAACTCGCGTGTGGTGAGGTGGAAAGGTATGTAGGGCTGCCGGTAGGCATCGGCAATGATGACGTCATAGCTCTCGTCGGTAGTTGCCAGGAAGTAGCGCCCGTCTTGGACGGTCACACTGAGATTCTTTTCGTTCATATCGAAGAAGCGGCGTCCTACCTCGACGACGTCGGGGTCCAGTTCCACGCCGCGTATAGACACCGGTCCGTAAACCGCCGTGTATTCCTTGGCCGCCGTGCCCGCCGCAAGGCCGACCATACACACGCTCTGTATCTGTTCGGGGTTGGGGAGGGCGGTGAAGTAGGGTGCCAGCACGAAGTAGTCCCACACGCCCCCGCTCAGCACCTGGCCGGGGCGGTAGGCTGAGTGAAGCGCTTGCCCTTCGTTGAGCATCAGCACACGCCTGCCGGCCTGGTCGGCGACCTGGATGTAGTTGTAGAAGGATTCCTTCTCGAACACCAGGCCCTCGGTCGGCTTCACGAGACCGCCCGGGAAGAGCAGTCTCAGGAGCAGGATGGACAGGGGTAGCAGGAGGTACCACCCCGCGCGATAGCCCGTTCTCTGGAAGAGGCCTGTCAGGGACACGGACAACAGCATCAGCGAGCAGAGGAGGAAGGTGGTCGCTGTACCCAGGAAGGGGATCAGGACCAAGGTGGGCAGGAATGTACCCAGGATGCTGCCCAGAGTGGACAGGGCATAGATAGTGCCTGCCGTGTGGCCGGTCGAGATGACCGCCTGGGACTGGAGGCGGATGGCGAAGGGCGATACGCAACCCAAGAGAACGATGGGCACCGTGAAGAGCAGCAGAATGCCAAGTAAGGACCCCAGGATGATCCCCACTGAATAGCTCTCGAACCCTGACAGGGAGTAGTGCAGGATGGGCCTGGACAGGAAGGGGATGAGCCCAATGGCGAAGCCGGCCCAGGCGGTGAGCTGATAGAGCAGCGTGGCCGTAGGGTATCTGTCCGCCAGGCGGCCGCCCAGGTAGTAGCCCGCGGCGAGGTAGATCATGATCAACCCGATCAGGTTCGCCCATACCAGTTGAGAATCGCCAAAATATGGCGCCAGCAAGCGGGAGGCTGACATCTCCACCGCGAGGACGGCCAGGCCGCTGAAGAAGGCGATGGTGAGGACCATATAGTCTCTGCGAGGTGGCGTCTCTGGCTCGGACATATGGGCACATTATAGGCTAGCGGGCGGGTGGCCGCAACGGCATGAGGGCGCCTGAGAGGTTGGAGCGTCGAGGAGCGTGTTGAGAAATGGTGTTGGACGTGCCTACGCGGCTGTTCCCATTGCCTTCGCCGCTGGACGCACCCTGAGTAGACCGAAGGTCGTATCGAAGGGGCAGTCCAGCGGTGCTGGGCAGACACTTTCTCTAGATCCTTGTCGAGGGATGTTGACACAGACAACGAACCATGTTACAGTATCCCTGGGATCATACCCCTGGTTCTGTGCGAAGGGTATGGCCCCCATGTCGGGCCTCAAGGAGAGATGCCTGTGGTGGAAGAAGCGCTGAAGGGAGACGCGGCGCGAGAGCCACTTCCCGCCGAGAGTTTCGAGGAAGCTGCGCTGGCGGTGGTGGCCCTGGAGGAAATCTTGGGTTGCTTCGTGGAGATCATTGTGGGGGCCACGGAGGCCAGCGAGGGCTCTCTCATGCTCTTGCATGAGGGGCGCGAACTGCTGACCATCACCTCCGCCAGTGGCTTGGGGAGGGAGATCGTGCTGGGTGCGCGAAGGCATCTGGGAGAGGGGATATCTGGCTGGGTGGCCAAGAACAAGGAGCCACTATTGCTCGTAGGGCCCATCAAAGACGCGCGCTTCTCTGGCGTGGGGCGAGGGATCAAAGATGCTATGTGTGTGCCGCTGATGGCGACCGATGATGTTGTCGGGGTGTTGTCGGTCAGCAACAAGAAGAGCAGTGGCAACTACACCCAGGGGGACCTGGAGAGACTGGTCGAGCTCTCTAAACCAGCCGCCAGGATGATCGT
>JBAVWD010000385.1:0-15861 GCA_049697655.1 Anaerolineae bacterium
AACGAGGCGCGGCGTCAGTTCAAGATCCCTGGCGTTATGGAAGGTACAACCACGCCGGACTACGGCAAGGTGGTCGGGATCACCACCGCCGCTGCCCAAAAGGAACTGATCCCCCTGGTGGTCATCTCCGTATCACTGCCGCTCATCGTGGGTCTGCTCATCGGGGTGAAGGCACTGGGCACCTTCCTGGCTGGCGTGATTCTCGTAGGACAGTTGCTGGCAGTGTTTATGGCCATCGCCGGTGGGGCACTGGACAACGCCAAGAAATACGTAGAGGATGGTCATTTCGGAGGCAAGGGATCTCCAGCCCACAAAGCTGCAGTCGAGGGCGACACCGTGGGCGACCCGCTCAAGGACACGGCTGGTCCAGCGTTGAACCCAATGATCAAAGTCGTTAACCTGGTCAGCCTGCTGGCCGCCCCACTGATCGTCCAATCGAGAGGCAGTCCAGCGGCTTGGATAGTGCTGGTCATCCTCGTGGTTCTCCTCGTCTGGAGCATCTGGCAAAGCAAGCGGGACGCTGGTGTAGCCGTAGCACCTGAGGCTGCATAGTCGCACTGTGCGATCCTGGCCGGTCTGTTCTGACCAGAGCCAGGGATACCCAAGGCAATACCAGCCCTTGGAATGGCCCAACGACGGCCCCGCTTCAGCAGAAGACAGCTGAAGCGGGGCCGCTTATGATCCCATGTTTGTCGAGAATCGGTCCCGCCACGGTGAGTGTACGGAATGGCGTCCGCCAGGACGAGCCAGGCCGCAGCTGCGGTAACGCTCTCACGCCTCGACGTACCACTCCTCTTCCCACAAGGTCCTGTGGACTCGATTCGCGGACTCCTAGTCCTCTGGGATGTGAGCGGATGGCCAAGAGGTCACGAGACCGCTCTATGCGCCAACCCGTACCGGTCTTGACATGATATACGGAGATGCTATAATTGAAAGGTGATCGCTTCATCGAAGGCAATGAGAGACAAGACCACCAGGCATAGCGGCTGTCGCAGCCTCAGCATCGCCCTGATCGCCTCGCTCACCATGACCCTGTGCACAATCGCAGGGGTCGCTTCTGGCTACCTCTTCTACGAATTGATTGAGATCCCCTATTTCTACGATCTGTTCCGCACGCTGGTTCACCCCTTGGAGGCCAGCGGCCTTCTTCCAGCCGTGGGTCCGCGCTTCGAGAATGTGCCGCCGGAGCAAGCCGCAGAACTAGGCACGCAGGGCAACCCTCGAGTCAATGTTCTGCTGGTGGGCCTGGACCGGCGTGGGGAGGTGCAACACCGGTCCTTTCGCACAGATACCATCATGATCGCGTCGCTACACGCTGACACGAACGAGGCGTTGCTTTTCTCGATTCCGCGGGACCTATACGTGGAGGTGCCCGGCCACGGAAAGCGACGAATCAACATCGCGCACGTGCTCGGTGAGACCCAGAACTACCCCGGAGGCGGACCCGCGTTGCTGATGGACACCATCCAGCAAGACTTCGGCATACCACTTCACGGGTACGTCATGATAGACTTTCAGGGATTCAGAGAAACGGTCGACCTGCTCGGAGGCGTGGACATTCACGTTGACAAGGAAATATGGGACAACCACTACCCTGACGACCGCGGCGGGGAGATCACTATTCACATCCCCGCAGGGCAGCAGCACATGGACAGTGAGACACTGCTCGTTTATTGCCGCACCAGGCACGGTAGCGATGACTTCGACCGCATGACCAGGCAGCAGAAAGCACTGGTAGCACTGGGCAAGAAGGCGCTAAGTCTGCAGATGCTGCCGCGGTTGCCGGAGTTGCTCCAGACCCTGAGTCACACCTTCTACACTGACCTGTCGCCGACCACGCTCATTCAGCTGGTAAACATGGCCGCCCAGGTGGATCCAGACAACGTCAGGTCAGTGGTGATAGACCGATCACACCTGGATCCGTCGCAGCGGCAGCCGGGGGACGAACCCAGTCTCCTTTACCCAGATTGGGATAAGGTCCACGCTCTCGTGGACGAAGCGTTCTACGACTAGCGACACGCCGAATGGCAGCGCACCCGCCTCCAGCACCGGGCTGTGCTGGACCAGACGGAAAAGAGCAAACCATGCCCACAGCTTACGTGTACGACCCCAGCTACCTGGAGCACAATCAACGTGGTCACGTCGAGTGCCGGGAACGGCTGGAGACGACCATGCAGGTGCTTGACCAGCGCGGGCTCCTGGAGAAGCTGGTCCAGATTCAGCCTGCCCCGGTTCCCGCAGAGCATCTGCTGGCAGTGCACCATGAGCACTACGTGAAGCTTGCCAAGGACGTCGCCGAGAGAGGGGGCGGAAACCTCGATTCCGATACCTATCTCAACAGCCGCTCCTACGAAGTCGCGCTCCTTGCGGCAGGCGGCTTGCTCAACCTAGTAGATGCCATCCTGGACGGTAAGGCAGACAACGGCTTTGCGCTGGTGCGTCCACCTGGTCATCATGCCCTGCCGGGCCGCGGTATGGGGTTTTGCCTCTTCAACAACGTGGCAGTGGCCGCACAATATGCTCTGAAGCACAGGGGACTGTCCCGTATCCTCATTGCGGATTTCGACCTCCACCACGGCAACGGCACACAAGAGATATTCTACGCCACCGATGAGGTCATGTACTTCTCCACGCACCAGTACCCCTACTATCCCGGGACCGGTCATTGGTCCGAGATCGGTGCAGCCGCAGGCGAAGGTTTCACCGTGAACGTCCCCCTCCTCGCGGGCGTAGGAGACGAGGGGTACGAGCGAATCTTCGATGAGATTCTGTACCCCATCGCTGAGCGATATCGTCCGGAGTTCATCCTAGTCTCTGCGGGATTCGACGCCCACTGGAGGGACCCGCTAGGAATGATGCAGCTCTCCGCTGTCGGCTATGGATGCCTGGCAGACATCCTGAAACAGATGGCAGACGAGCTGTGCGACGGCCGGCTCGCCTTCACGTTGGAGGGGGGATACGATCTGCAGGCCCAGGCACACTCCATCGCTGCTGTTCTGCAAGCCCTGCTCGGCGAGGACACAAACGATCCGTTGGGTCCATCTCCGCGCCCAGGCATACCAGTTGATGACATAATAATCCACATCAAAGGTGTGCACCGCCTGGCTTAGACACGTATCACCCGTCATGGTGTCTCCATCAACTGGTGTCACCTTGACTCGTGCAGGTTGTCGCGCGGACCATGATCGGGCACCGCTCTGTCCGTGCCTAGCCAGCAGCGCCACCGTCTCCTGGTTACATTGACAACCTCAGCGTAAGTGTGCATAATACTATTGCGTGAAACCGCAGCTCCTGAGTGTTGGCGGAGGAAGAACCATGGCTGAGATAACGCTGAGCAAGTACTGTGACGAAGCAAAGGAGCTCATCAGGACTGACTCATACGAGCAGGCCATTGCCATCTGCCGTCACATCTTGAGGCGCTACCCCAAGCACGTGAGAGCATACCGTCTCCTGGGTGAGGCATGCCTTGAGAAGGGAGACCACGTAGAGGCAGCAAACCTCTTCAAGAGGGTCCTTGGCGTTGACATGGAGGACATGGTCGTCTATGTAGGCCTTGGCATCATCTTCGACGAGCAGGGCGCACTGGACGAGGCGATCTGGCAACTGGAACGGGCTTTCGAACTCAGCCCCGGCAATGCCGAGATTCGGAAGGAACTGCAAAGGCTCTACAGCGACCGCCACGGTACCGCCCCGCCCAAGCTGAAGCTAACCCCGGCAGCCCTCGGTAGGCTCTATCTCAGAGAGGAACTCTACCAGCGGGCGATAGACGAGTTCAGGGGTGTTCTGGAAGCGGATGCCGAGCGCGTGGATATCCAAGTCGCACTCGCGCAGGCGCTGTGGTGGAACGGCCAGAAACAAGATGCGGCCAAGCTCTGTGATGCCATACTGGAGAAGTATCCCAACTGTCTGAAGGCGAGCCTGATCCTGGGCGAGATCCTTCTCGACAGCGGTCGGGAAGCGGAGGGCCAGGCGCTGCTGGAGACCGCGCGAGCCACAGATCCAGAGAATGTCGTGGCCCAGGCGCTCTTCCGTGAACGATCTCCCCTTCCCTCCGAGAGCGTCGCCGTCCCCCGGCTGGACCAGAAGCACCTGGAGGAGGAAATCCAGGAGATCAGAGCCGAAGCTCCCTCCCCTGCCCAGCGGCCTGAGCCTGGGACCGAGTCGTCTATCCAGCGTCCGCAGGAAGGTGTTGAGGAAGCGATGCCCGACTGGCTGCGAAGGCTGCAGGAGGAGGAAAGGGAATCAGCCGAGGCACCCGTGCCAGCGCCTCCCAGGACACAGGAGATGCCCGATTGGCTTCGGCAGTTGGCGCAAGAGAGAGCTGGCGCGGCGGAGGACGTGGAGCCAAGCGACCGCGGTCCGGAGCTTGGCGATGGACAGCCGCCATCCTGGCTGCGCGACCTACACGAACCTCCCAAGGAGACTGTGGTTGAGCAAGGTCCCAGGGAAGAAGGGCCCGAGGCAGGCCCAACTTCCACTGAGGAGCCCGGAGATTGGCTCAGCCAGCTTGGGGCGCAGGTCTCCGGTGAAGAGAAGCCCGCCCCCTCCATAGAAGCGAGAGAAGAGGAGACCCCCGATTGGCTTCGCTCAATGCGGGCGGAGGCACCACAGGAAGAGGACACGCTCACAGCTGACGAAGACATACCTGCCTGGCTGGCGGATCTGCGACGCGGGACCGCCGAAGAGGGACTCGTGGTCACCGAGGAGGAAACGCCAGGCTGGGAGCCCGGTCGCAGGGAAGAGGAACCAGCGGAGATTCCACAGCCAGATCCCTACGACATGGGTGGTGAGCCGATTGAGGAAGCCGAAACGGAGCTCGAGTTCCCCCGAATCTCGGAGGAGGTGGAGATCAGTCAGGAGACCATGGAGCGCCTTCGAGAAACCATGCCCGATGAATCGGACTCCATCGAGGACATCATGGCCTGGATGGAGAGATCAAAGGCCATGCTGGCAGAGGAAGGTGCTCCGGATCGCACAGTCGAGCAGGGCATCGAAGCGCTTCGGGATGAATCCGAAGATCTAGCAGAGGCACTGGAGGAGGATCAGCTTCCAACCTGGCTACAGGAACTGAAGCCGAGAGCCGAGACGCATGAGGAGGTGATCCTGAGCGACGAATTGGAGGCACTCTCTGACGAGGAAGCAGTGCCCACCCCTGAGGAGGAAATCCCAACCTGGCTTCGCGACCTGAGACCCGGCGCCGCAGAGACGACAGCGCCTGTCATCGAAGAAGAGGAAGAGGCTGTCGTCGGCGAAGAACTGAGGCTCCGTGAGGAAGAACCGACAATCACTGTCGAGGAATCCATGGCTGAAGGGGAGGAAGCTCCCCCTGTGAGCTCTGCTGCGGGAGAGGAGGTACCCTCCTGGCTTGTCCAGTTGCGAGACGAAGTAGCCAGGGCGGAGCCGCCCTTGCCCTCTCAAGAGGCTGAGGAGAGCGTTGAGGGAGTACCCACTACCCCGGCGGAGGAGGTGCCATCCTGGCTTCGCGAGATACGGGAGGAAGGTGCTGGAGAAGAGGGGCCAATCCCCACTGAGGAACGAGTGGCCATCCGCGAGGAGTCTGCGTTCCCGGATGCGGGCGACGAAGAGGTGCCGTCATGGCTTCGCGAGTTGCGAGCGGAGTCCGCTGCCGAACCAGCTGCCACGGTCTTGGAGAAACTGGAATCGAGTGCCGAGGGTTTGCCCGTCCCTCCGTCCGAAGACCGGGAAATGCCATCGTGGCCACGCCGACTCCGGGACGAGGCGACCAGAGAAGAAACGCCACTCCCAGCGGAGGAGCATGGAGCGCTGCCGGAGGAACCAGCACCCCACGTGGTGGAAGCAGAGCTTCCGTCCTGGCTTCAGGAGCTGAGGGCGGAAGTGGCCCGGGAAGGTACGGTCTCCGTCCCCGAGGAGGTCCAAGCCAAGACGCCCGAGGAACCTGCCACGCCCGCGGAGCCGGTGGAGATGCCATCCTGGCTTCAAGGACTGCAGGTGGAGGCGACGGCGGCAAGAGGCGTCACGCACGAGGAACCTGCGTCTCCAGTCGAAGCACGGCCGCAAATGCCTCTGGAAGAAGAGGACATCCCATCGTGGCTGCGGGAATTGAGGGCCCAAGCGGAGGAGGGAGAGACAGGCATCCTTATGGAGAAGGCGGAAGCGGCCGCAGAGGAAGTACCCCTGGCGCCTCTGGAGGAAGACGAACTGCCCTCCTGGCTTCGAGAGCTTCAGGCCGAGTCGACGGACATAGGATTACCCGCCCCGCCCGCGGCAGGGGTGACATCGATCGAAGAAATGGCTGCCGCGGAAGTCGCGGAGTTATCCTGGGAGGGCGCGGAACCGCCGGTCGGCGCGCGCGAAGAGCCGTCAGTCCCTGAAGAAGAGCCATCTCTTCCCGAGGCTGTCCTCAGATACGAAGCTGAGACGCTGGCCGCTCCTGCTGAGGCGACCCGTGGGCCCTCATGGGCTCTGGAAGACTACGTCGAACACCTGCGATCCAACCCGCGCGATCAGAGCGCCCGCCTGGCGCTCGCTCGGGCATACTCACAGGCGGGAGACCTGGACCAGGCAGTGGAGCACTACGAACTCATGCTCTCTTTCGGCAGCATGGTCGAGGAAGTGAAGGACGACTTGGAAAGCAGTGCGGAGAGTGCCCCAGACCACCTGCCCACCCACGAACTGCTCGCGGACGCCTACATGAGAACGGGCGAATTGCAGAAGGCGCTGGACAAGTACCGTTGGCTGAGGCTGATGTTGTCCCGTTGACATCGAGCGCGAAAGAAGGTGGACTCATTGATAGATGAAGGCGTGCGGCCAGGCTGCACGCCTTCACAGTGTGGTCACAGATCAAGGAAAGGACTCGTGCCATGCGATCGGACTTGGTGGAGAGGACCCTGGTGCTGGTCAAACCAGATGGAGTGATTAGAGGAATAGTCGGCAAGGTGCTCACCAGGTTTGAGGAGGTGGGGCTCAAGATAGTGGGTTTGAAGATGACCCAGGCTACCAGGGAGCACGTACAGAGCCACTATCCCAACACCACCGAATGGATCAGGGGCATGGGTGAGAAGACGCTGAAGACTTACCGTGATCAGGGGAAGGATCCCCTCCAGGAAATCGGCACAGACGACCCAATGCAAATAGGCAGTATGATAAAGGACTGGAATGTCGACTATCTCACCTCCGGCCCTCTCGTGGCGTTGGTTGTGGAGGGAGTCCACGCCATCAGCGTGGTGAGAAAGATGTGCGGCTTCACCCTGCCCGCGTTCGCAGAGCCCGGTACCATCAGGGGGGACTTCTCCATCACCTCACCCATCGTTGCCAACGAGTTGAAAAGGGCCGTCAGGAATCTGGTGCACGCCTCCAGTGATGGGGAGGAGGCCAGTTACGAGATCAGCCACTGGTTCTCCGAAGACGAGCTCTGCTCCTACGATACCGCCGCCGAAAGCGTGATGTTCTAGACAAGGCGCAGCCCGCGGGTGACAGACCAACGTTTCAAGTCCGTTGTTGTGTTGACGGGCGCGGGGATCTCGGCCGAGAGTGGCGTGCCCACCTTTCGCGGCGAAGATGGCCTGTGGCGCCAATACCGCGCCGAGGATCTGGCTACCCCTCAAGCCTTCGCGAGAGAGCCAACAGTAGTCTGGGAGTGGTATGACTGGCGACGCGGACTGATCGCAGGCTGCGAGCCTAACGCTGCACACCATGCCCTGGTGCAGATGGAACGAAGCTGCGAGGATTTCACGCTCATCACTCAGAACGTGGACGATCTGCACCTGCGAGCAGGCAGCGAGCGGGCTGTACGGCTTCACGGAAGTATCTGGCAGGTACGGTGCACGTCAGAAGGAACCGTGAGCGACAATAACGAGGTACCGCTCTGCCAGCTTCCCCCCCGATGCCAATGCGGAGCTCTCCTGAGGCCTCATGTGGTCTGGTTTGGGGAGACACTGGATCCTGCCGTGCTGAAATCGGCCTATGCGGCGGCTGAGAGATGTGACTTGATGCTGGTGGTGGGTACCTCAGCCGTGGTGCACCCGGCTGCATCCCTGCCAGTCATGGCGAAGAGCAAAGGAGCATATCTGATCGAGGTCAACCTCGAGAGGACACCGCTCTCCCCCTATGCCGACGAGGTCGTATTGGGCCCGGCCGCCGAGGAACTTCCCAGGTTGTGGGCCAGGCTGGAGGAACCGCTTCAGGCAACGTAGCATTGCTGCTTACTGTATCCTCACCACCAGCGCAGCGTCGCTCCACAGCTCCTCCAGGCCATAGTAGTCCCTCTGCGATGGCAAGAACACATGCACGATAAGCGTGCCGTAGTCTAGAACCATCCACCCAGAACTGGGAGACCCTTCAACGTGTTGTGGCTTGAAACCCGCCGCTTGCGCCCTCTTGACAATCTCGTCCACGATGGCCTTGACCTGCCGCTCGGTGTCCCCGGTACAGATGATGAAATGGTCCGCCAGCAGCGAGACTGACTGCACGTCGAGAAGGATGATGTCAGAGCCCTTCTTGTCAGTGATGACGTCTACTAATTCCCTCGCGAACTGCCCTTCGTCCAGATCAGACTCCTCAACGTTATGCGCGGACCACCGGTTGACTTCATCGAACCTGGTCGCCCTGTCCGGAGTCCTACCTACGGCCGGGCTCCGAGGACAACCTTGACTACTCGCTCCTCCCCGTCTCGAATGATTGCGACGGCTATCTCCTGCCCGACCTCGGTTTCCATGACTATGTATGATAGCAGATCCTCGAACTGGTTTGTCTCTTGCCCGTCGATGCTGACGATGATATCGCCTCCCTCGCGCACCAGGTCGCCTCTGATGGACACCTCCCTCGTACCGCCCCTGATCCCCGCCTTCCCGGCGGGACTGTCAGCAGTGACCTCAGATACCAGCACCCCACCATCCACGGGCAAATCCATCGCTTCCACCAGGACTGGCGTGATGGTCAGCCCCCTGATGCCCAACTGCGGGTGGTCGTAATGCCCTTCGGCGATGAGCCTGGGGACAACGCGCTTCACCAGATTCACAGGCACTGCAAAACCTACACCGGTGTTGCCTCCCGTCGTCGTCCTGATAGCCGTATTGACGCCTATCACCAACCCTTCGGCGTTCAGCAATGGCCCGCCCGAGTTCCCAGGATTGATGGCCGCGTCCGTCTGGATGACCTCAGGTATCGCGAACAGGGTCTCGGCTGGGAGCGTGCGGCCCAGAGCGCTGATCACACCCGTGGTCAGTGTTCCCTCCAGTCCAAAGGGGTTGCCGATGGCAACTGCTCGCTGCCCCACTCTCAGCTCATCGGAGTCACCCAGCTCCACCGGACGGAGGACTTGCGGAGGCAGGTCTATGTCAATCACGGCCAAGTCACTGTAGGGATCGGTGCCCAGCACACTGGCCTGCACAATCGCGCCATCGTAGAGGGTGACCTGAACCTCGTCGGCCCCCTCCACCACGTGGTTGTTGGTGATGATGCGGCCCTCCGTGTCGATGATGAAACCGGAGCCCTCACCTTCGGGGAAGAGCTCACCGCCAACCCCAGGTGCGGCCGCCCGCAGCACCTCGATGTTCACCACGGCAGGGTTGACGCGCTCGTAGATGTTGATTAGGAGAAGATCCTCGGCCGACGCCTCGTAAATGACCGCCTGTGGCAAGGCTGTGGGGGTTACCACCACCAGGATCGGCGTCGGCGTCGGACTGATGCCAGGCTCATCGAGGGAGACGCCCAAGCCCGACGGCAGAGACACGCATGACAGTGCAGTGACGACAAGCAGGCAGCAAAGGATCAGAACCCACGGCAGTCTTCTCCAGCGCTGGGTACTCCTCTCGTTTTCCATGTGGTGGGTCAATCTCTACACCTCGGAGCATTGCGCCAACTCAGTATACACATCATTCTAGCCGCCTGACCGGGCAAAGTCAAACAATTGCCATCAGACATCGCTACCAGCAGACGTTTTAAGCCTAAGACAACCATGGGAACTTGACAAAGCACTAGAATTATGATATAGGATATTGCGCAATTCGCTAATTCTACATACGTCCATCAGTGCAGTTCAGGGCGAGGTCACCATCCTCGTGTCCTTGCTGCCAACACCGGACCTAGGGAGGATCTCGATGTCGCCTCTAGTTCGCACCGATGAAGACGATTTCCGCTCCATGATCGCCTTTCGAACCTCCAGCATATACGAGATGATGCTCAGCCTGGGGGCTCTTCACAGCCCCAGCCCGCGCCATGAGAGTTGGTCACAGCAACTGAGGGCCCAATTGCCGCGAGATCTGCTTCGGGACGTGGACTTCCTCTACAGCAGGTTCGAGAACGGCGTCCTGATCATGGAGCTGGCCGCTGACTATCCTGACCACCTTGACGTCCCCGGCTTTCTCACTTACCTGGAGCAGATGAGCACCACTCGGTTTCTATTCTACGCTCTCGGTCGCCTGGCCACTCCAGAAGAGATGGAGAAGCTGGAGCCCACCGTGGAGTCGCTCCTGTCATTGATCCCCATCGCCTTCCCGCAAGGCTCTCCAAAGACCGAGAGCAGGTTTCGGATGGGCGAGTTTCTGGAATTGGTGGCTCAGCCCGAAGAATACAAGAAAAGGATGTTGAGACTGTGGAGAGGGTACTGGGAGACCTACTTCGCAGAGGAAGTCAAGCGATACATCAGTCTTTGGGAAGAGAGCATCGGTGAGAAATCCCGCGCTCTGGCCAGCCAGGACGCACTACAGTTCGTCAAGACCTTGTCCGGCCATCCTGAGCTCCCGGAGCAGATACCCCCGGGATACAGTACCCGAGAAATACTGCTGGTGCCCTCGTACTTTGCGCGTCGTCAACTGATGTACTTCGGCTATGGCCCCATCACTATTATCTATGACTGTCAATTGACAGAACAGCGCAGACAACAGTTGGAGATTCTTGAGCATGGCATCCTCGCCGTGGCCAGGGCCCTGCGCGACAAGACCAGGCTGCAACTTCTCAGACTGATGGTACAGGACCCGCATCTGTACGGGCGCGAGTTGTCCAAGCTCTGCCACGTCTCACAGCCCTCCGTATCGCGACACCTACGCATCCTGAAAGAGGCCGGACTTCTGGAAGAGCGACCGGTGGGCAATCATATCACTTACCAGGTCCTTCGCGAACGAATAGAGAAACTGGCCCCGCAACTGATATCCTACCTGTACGAGGAGGGGTGAGTGGTGCTCTCCGGTCTTCGCGGTCGTCTATCGCCATACCCCAGGCAGTCCTGGATACTGCTCTTTGGCAAACTGGCAGGTTCTAGACTATGCAGTCGAGTCAGCTAGTAGCTCAGGTGAGGACATTATGAACGCCATAGAAGTACGTGACCTGCGCCGGGTCTTTCGCGCCACTATCGGGACCATCCGTCGAAGGACCAAGGAGGTTGTCGGCGTGGACGGCATCTCCTTCGACGTCCGAGAAGGGGAACTGTTTGGCCTCCTGGGACCAAATGGGGCCGGCAAGACCACCACCGTCAAGATGCTGACCACGCTACTCATACCCACGGCGGGCTCCGCCACCATTCTCGGACACGACATCGTCCGGGATGCCGAGGCCATCAGGCCCCAGATCGGTTTCATCTTCGGGGGAGAACGAGGGTTGTACTGGCGCCTCTCCGCCAAAGACAACCTGCGCTACTTTGCCGATCTCTACCATGTAGATCCGGAGGTAGCCAGGCGACGTATACAGGAACTCCTCGAGTTGGTGGGGCTCGCCGGTCGCGAGGATGAGAAAGTGGAGGGCTACTCACGTGGGATGAGACAACGCCTGCACGTGGCCCGCTGTCTTCTTCACGACCCTCAAGTCCTCTTCCTCGACGAGCCCACCATGGGCCTGGACCCGGTCGGGGCCAGGGAACTGAGACAGGTGGTGAAGAACCTCGTGAGCCAGGAGAAGACAGTCTTCCTTACGACGCACTACATGTTTGAGGCTGACGCCCTTTGCCAGCGCGTGGCCGTCATCAATCATGGCCGGATCGTGGCCCTGGACACGCCCGAGGGGCTGAAGCGCCACGTGGAGGACCTGTCCGTGATCGAGGTGGAGGTGTTCGGCATCGCTCCCACGATGGTGGACTCACTCCGCCAGCTACCTGACGTGGACACGGTCTCGGTGGAAGATCGTGATCAGCAGCAGGCCCTGCGCGTACACTCGCATCTGGGCTCAGCCATCGTACCGCAGATCATGCAACGACTGGACGGCGACGGAGTGAGAGTGGGCAGAGTGACCGTGCGTGAACCCACGCTCGAGGACGCCTACGTCCGTCTCGTGCGAGGTGAGGCATGATCGCCAACTTGAGGGTTGTCCGCACCACGTTCGAGCTGGAAGTGAAACAGCAGGCCGTGGACCTCTTCATGATCTTCGGTGTTGTCATCCAACCTCTGCTCATCGCCATCATGGCCATCTACATGCTCTTGGCGCGCGACGCATCCCGGGGCATCTACGTCGTAGTCGGCAGCGGCATGACGGGATTGTGGACTAGCTTACTGTTCAACGGCACCTTCAATATCAATGCCGAGCGGTTTATGGGCACCCTGGAGGGGATTGTAGCCAGCCCCTCCTCACTGGCCACAGTGGTCATGGGCAAGACGCTGGCCAGTGTCAGCATGTCCCTGCTGTCCATGATCTTCAGCTACGGGCTGGCGTCACTCATCTTCCGCGTCCCCCTGAGCGTGGCTCAGCCTGTGCCTTTCTGTCTTTCGCTGCTGATAACCGTGCTGGCCTTCATCTCCTTTGGGCTCCTCATCTCGCCACTGATGGCCGTCAACTTGTCGCTTTCCGGTTGGGTGAACGCGCTGGAGTACCCCATGTATATCCTGGGAGGATTCCTCTTTCCCATCCTGCTGCTGCCCGACTGGAGCAACCCCCTGAGCTACATGCTGGCTCCCTACTGGGCGGCGAGAGTGCTCCACGCCACAAGCAACGGAGGAGCCACCCTGGCCGACATCCTCCTGAGCTGGACCATGATGCTCATCCTGGGATGCATCTACGTTGGGGCATCCTACCGACTGTTCAAGATCGTTCTACGCCGAGCACGTGTGGACGCTACTCTGAGCTTAATGTAGGGAGAGACCCCCTATGAAGAGACTATCCAGCTCCTTTCGCATCTTCCTCGGAGGCGCAGTCCTCTCCTACAAGGCCCTCTTTCGCTGGTTCAGGCTGGAGCCGTACCTAGCCACCAAGATCATCGCACCGCTCACCCAGATTCTGTTCTTCACCTTTCTGGGGACCTTCGCCACGGGCCGCGACACGGCCACCTTCTATGCCATCGGCAACGCCATACAGCTGACGGCCATGAGCGGAATCTACGGCGTTACGATGAGCGTGGGCGGGGAGCGAAACGAGGGAACCTTGATCTACCTCTTTGGCAGCCCTGCCAACCGTCTGCTCACCTTCCTGGGGAGGGCTGTGGTGCACATCGTGGATGGAATGCTGGGGGTAATCATTGCTCTGACGTGGGCAGGGTTGCTCCTCGGCGTCGACTACTCCCAGGCTGACCTGCTAGCTCTAGGGCTCACTGTCTTCATCACCACTGTCAGCACCTCGGGCCTGGGCCTTCTGATGGGCTGCCTGAGCCTGGTGACGGTCAACGTGATGTTCATCAACAACACCATCTACTTCCTGCTTCTGGTGTTCAGCGGAGCCAACGTGCCCTTAGCCAACTTCCCTGTCTGGGTTCAGAAGGCGGCCCACTTGCTCCCCTTGACGCGTGGGATACAAGCCGCCCGCATGATCATCTCCGGTTCGAGCTTCCGAGACGTGGCACCGCTTCTGGCTGGCGAGGCTCTCATCGGCGTGGTGTACGTCCTCGTGGGCTACGTGCTCTTCAGTTGGTTCGAAATCACCGCTAAGCGCCGAGGCACGTTGGAAGCCTACTAGCGCACCGGGTCACTCACGCCTCCCGGTCGATCCGGGAACTCGAACCAAAAACGCTGTGACCGTGTCCAGTCAAATGACAATGTTACCGCGATGCCCTCATCTTTCTGGCCCTCGGTAGGTGCAGATAGAGTCTCGAAGACACCTTCGGTCTCCCCTGGAACGGCGCCAGGCGAGAGGAAGAACTGGTCGACGAGTTGGTGGATCTCTTAGCGGAGGTAAGGGAGTTGGTCAGTTAAGGGCTCTTGGACGTGTACGGCAAGGGCGTCAGTCTGACGGCCCGCAGCCGGTTGCTGGGGAATGAAGCATTTCAGAGGCTTCTGGCAGAAGAGGAGAAAACGACCCGCCGGCCGGCGGGTCGTTTCGCTCTTCGGTCGCGGTTGGACTGCAACGGCACCGACAGAGAGGCGGAGATACTATGCCTAGGAATCAGGCTGCCTGGTTGTCTTCGCCTCTCTTGGTGCTGAGGCTCTCACTTGAGGAAGATGGCGATTACCACCAGCGTCATGCTCAAGATGAAGCCAAACAGGACGATGGCCACCGCCACGTTCCCCTTCTTCAACTCCTCCATCTCATCCACACCCGGCGTCAGCAGGTTGTATAGCTTCAGCGCGATGGGGATGATGATGGCGAAGCAGATGGCGGCCACTATTGCCCACAGGATAGCGAAGAGCGCGTTCAACAGGAAGCTCTTCACATCAACGGTTGCGCTCATCGTGGTGGGCAATGGTGGTGGTTCCTGCAACAGTGGTAGCAACAACGTGAACATGTTTTTACTCCTCCTTTGTTTAGAATTCTGCCTTGATCATGTCGATCATTGATTAGCGGATGCGGGTGGTGGCGCTTTGCACCTCTTCGCCCGCCAGGTACAGCTCTACTTCGTAATCACCAGAGTCGAGTGCACCACCGTCACCGCCGTATAAGTAGTTCGTCCAGTCTCCGCTCTGCCCTCCTGTCCACTCGTCGTAATCGGGCTTGTCAACGATAACATCGCCTTCATAGAGCCAGATGTAACCCCATTCCAAGCCTTCTTCCATGTTGTCATACTCCCAGTTGGCGATGATCATGGTGCTGCCCCGAGGGTACTCAGTGACGGGGCCCTGCACTTCACCATCCTCATCCATGGACTCGTACCAGGTGATAGGGCCGATGGTAGGCTCTCCAGTGGGCGGGCCTTCCGGGACATATACCTTCAGGTTATCGTAGGCAACATGGTTGGGCGAACCTCTCGTGCCGCCGGACACCAAGAAGCCAATCCTCCCCTCGGCGATCTCCGAGTCCTCGACGCTGGTCAGTAGATCGCCGTTCAGGTAGACAGTGATCTTCTCGTCCACAGCTTCCACCCTAAAGCGGTTGGTCTGGTCGCCCAGCTTCATGCTGGCCGACTCGGTTGGCTCCTGCAGCCCGGTGCACTCGTCCAACCCCTGGCATCCCAAGAGCGCGTACTCGCCGGTTGCGGAGATGACCGCCAGCGCGTAAGTGTGCTCCATGCTCATCGGATCATCGGTGTCCTCAGCTCTGAAAAGGAGGGCATACACGCTGTCCTCAGGTCCCTCCACCTGGCGGGCATCAACTTCGAAGGCAAAATCGGTGTAGACTTCAGGGAAGGTGACAGGACACGGGTCATCACCCGTACTGGTTAGATGGTACTCGTCGTCCTCATAGTCTCCTTCGCAGTACGTATCGTCCAGAGGAGCAGGCCAGCCGCTCTCGTCGTCGCTGAAGTCATCCTCCAACACCAGCGACCAGCCCTCGGAAGGAGCCTCGCCGGTCCAGACCATCAGGTTGTCGAAGGCGACAAGAATCTCGGGGTCTTCATAGCTCGCCGCGTAGAAACCTATCGTGCCGGAAGCCAAATCGGCGTCCTCCACGGTGGCCAGGGGCTAACCATTGACCAGGAAGGACATGGTAGGGCCCTCGGCCTCAACACGCAGCAGGTCCCATTCGCCGTCACCCACGATGGCGCGGTCCTGGGTGAAACCGACAAGCTCTGTCCAGCCATCGCTGTCATAC
>JBAVWD010000386.1:0-3746 GCA_049697655.1 Anaerolineae bacterium
GTTCACGTTGGACACGTCCCAGCCGTGACCGGGACCCTCCGCCTCTGGATACCACCACCCATGCTCCGCCACGACCACGCGTGGGTCGATTCCCCGGTTCAATCTGACGCGCTGCTTTATGCGCCCCCTGGGGCTCTCGATGTATGCCCATTGGCCGTCTTCGATCCCGTGTGTCTTCGCCGTCTCGGGGTGGATCTCCACAAAGGGGTCGGGCCTGATCTCCCTCAGCCATGGGATCATACGATGCTCCGAGTGGAAGAAGACAGGCGTGCGAAGCCCTGCGTTGAGGATGTACGGATACCGCTCCAAGAGATCGGGGCGCGAGACCGGGCTCTCTGGGATCTCCCTGTACTGAGGAAGGGGATCGTATCCCCACTTTTCCAGTACCGTGGAGTAGAGCTCCACCTTCCCCGTGGGGGTAGAGAACCCCTTCTCCTCGTGCTTGCGGTATCTCATTTCGCCCTTGAGATGACCCTTCTCCTTAAACTCCCTGAAGTCCATACCAGATGGTTCGAGCATGTAGTTGAGGGCATCCTCCAGCGTGTTCCACCAGTATTTCTCTTGCCCCATCCGCTTGCCCAGTTCCTGGAAGATCTTGTGGTCTTGCCAGCACTCCCCGATTTCGACCACCTTCTGCCGCGCCATGACGTAGCCGTGCCTCTTCCAGAAGTCTCCCACATAGTCCTGCTCTAGCCACGTGGCTGCGGGGAGTACCACGTCCGCCAGTTCCGCTGTTGGCGTGAGGAAAAAGTCGATGACTGCCAGGAACTCCAGCTTGTCCAGAGCGTCACGGACCTCCCTCGCGTTGGCCCTCGTCACTACGGGGTTCGTGCCGCACAGTAAGCCAGCCACCACCGGATAGGGCTTGCCTGTCAGGATGGCGTCCCAGACCACCTTGGGAGTCACCAGAGCCACCCGGGAAGCAAGCTTGTACTGATCCCCTCCTAGCCGCTTGGCTCGCTGGTCCGCGGACAATTCTCGGTGAAGGGCGAATTCGGACACAACTCTCACCGGTGGGGGCACGAAGAACACATTGCCTCCTGGCACGTCCAGATTGCCGGTGACGGCCATCAGTGCCGTGAGCAAGCGGTTGCTGTCGGTGCAGTTGATGGTTTGCTCGATGGGGACGCCCCACTGGATGCAAGCTGGTTTTGTAGTAGCATATGTCCTGGCCGCTTCTCTGATCAGATCCCTATCAACCCAAGTGATCTCTTCTACCCTGTCCAACGGGTACTCATTCACCCTCTCCACGAAGGCGTCCCAGCCATGGACGAAGCGCTCCACGAAACACGCGTCGAAGAGACCCTCATCCAGGATCACCTTCAGGAACCCCAAGGCCAGCGCCGCGTCCGTCCCCGGACGAAGTTGAAGCCACAGATCAGCCTTCCTGGCGAGAAAACCATGTCGAGGGTCTATGACGATGAGCTTGCTGCCCTTCCGGAGAGCGTTCCAGAAGTCCACGCCCTTGTACTCGTCGGGATTGGTCCACAGCGGGTTGTTGGCCCAAACCACCAAACACTTGGGCTCCCCTTCAAAGTCGCTCACCGGCAGATTGCCGCAAGTGATGAGTGTGGCGCCGACCCTGGATACGTAACACATGTGACCCGCGGTCAGGACGTTAGGTGTGCCCAAGAGGTTGGCGAAGCGGTACAGAAAGCTCTCGTAGTCTCGCCCCGTCCCCTGGCCCACCACGATGGACTCTGGCCCGTGTTTCTCGATCACGCCCCTGAACCTGTCAGCGATGGTGTCCAGCGCCTGATCCCAGGATATCCGCTCCCAACCAGAGTCAGTCTTCTCCATGGGGTACAGGATTCTGTCTGGATGGTAGGCCAGCTGAAGCACCGCCAGACCCTTGCTGCACATGGTGCCGTGGCCTATGGGCGCCTCAAGATCGCCTTCCACCTTGGTCACCTGACCATCCTTCACGTGGGCGATCACCCCACAACCACCATGGCAACCGCGACAAGAGGTCCGTATCTGCTTTGTCTCTACCATTGAAGCCTTCTCCCCTCACGCGCAAACTGCACCGCATGCAGCTTCTGCGCTCAGACACCGTTTCTCAATCCTCCGTAGACACCGACGTCGCAGGAAACTACCATCCCCATCATTGCGCAGCGACGCCAGCATCGCCAGACCACACCCTTGCTCGCGGCCAATGGCCCCGCAAGTCCTTGCGAGACACCCAAGCCTCGCCGCGTCATCCCCATCACTACGATGCGATCCAGTGAGAGTATCCTCTCCGCGCAGATCGCGGTTGCAGGCCATCATCGCTTGTTGGACCCTGTCACATCACACCATAGCGGTCAAAAGCTTCCCGCGCGGACATGCCTTCCTCAATAGCCTTTCGAACAGCGTTCTCCCCCCGCACCTTCGTCAGGGCTTCTTGAACCACTTCCCTCTCATGCTCGGACGGCACCACAACTACACCATCCACGTCGCCGAAGACCAAGTCCCCAGGCCTGACTTCGACGCCATTGCCAAAGAATATGCGGCACCGGAAGTCAACGACACGGCCGCGAAGGGCCTGATCCTGGGCGTACGGACCGTATGAGAAAGTAGGGAAGTTCAAACGCAGGATTCCCGTGGTATCTCGAGAATAGCCATCCAACACCGCCCCGGATGCGCCAAGCTTCATCGCCCTGGTGCTCATCAACTCACCCCACAGAGCGTACCGAGGAGATGAGCCAGCACAGACATACACCTCACCTGGTCTTAAGTCATCGAGAGCATAGAGCATCAAGCCGAAAGGAGCTTCTCGATCCCGGTCAACTGTGGCCTCGCCGGTGCGATCCTCCTGGAGTACCGGCATTGCTCGGCCAACCACTGTCATGTCACTCCGCAGTGGTCTGATCTCCGGCGGTAAGAACTGACGGGTGAGTCCCAGCCGATCCATGACATCGCCCACCACCGCAGTATACAACTCCTCACGCGCCAGTCGAAATAGCTCCTCGTCATCCTCCCGGGCAGTCATACTCGTATCCCTGCTTCCCCGGAACTTCCCACCAGAAGATCCACGACTCCTACGTCCCCGACCACATGTCCAATATGCGATCCAATCGGAAGGTGCGCTCCTCCTGGCGAAGGTGACACATGGCAACCAGATAGAGGTAACCTGCGTGCGCGGTTATACGTAGAGGCGTTACCATCCGCCGAGTCTCCTCGCCCTCAGCCGACACGTATCGTAGCTGCAACCTGCGGCCACTCCCCAACGCCTCCTCTATCTGGGGCGGGAGAGGTGTTGCCTCTCTCCTCTGGAACTCTATTGGGCCTCCCTGGGCCGCGAGCAGTTCACCCAGGGTGACTACCCCCTTCTGCCGCAAGTCAGCCAGGAATCGCTCCAATACCATCTTGGTGGTGACCACGTCGGCCAGTGCCCGGTGTTGGCCCATGGTATCCACACCCAGGAAGCGGGCCACCGTCTGCAAGCTGTTGCTGGGGAAACGGTAGCAACGGCGGGCAAGGGCCAAGGTGTCGATGATCGGATTGGCGGTCAGTCGCAAGTCGCAGATTTGGAACTCTGCAGCGAGGAATGAGAGATCAAAAGGAGCGTTGTGCGCTACCAACGTGCTCTCTTCCAGCAACTCCAGGAGCCTGGGAGCGACCTCTGCGAAGATGGGCGCATCGACCAAGTCCTGGTCGCGGATGCCATTCACGGCAAAGGCTCCCGGAGAGATCGGCCGTTGGGGATTCACCAGGGTGTGGAAGCGGCCCAGCTCTCGGTCGCCTCGAAAGCACAGCAGCGCTAC
>JBAVWD010000387.1:0-2570 GCA_049697655.1 Anaerolineae bacterium
GATCCTGGGTCTACAACGCCACGGTGACGTGCCCAGCCAGCTCGTGCCCCAGCTCTACTTCGATTACTTGAGGTACGGTCTGGTGGAGCCTCTGGAGGGAGTTTTCTGCCACAACGCCCAAGACATCCTCTCCCTGGCCGCGCTGACCGCCCTCTCCTGCTCGGTTTTCGATGATCCGCTATGTGGCGAGACCAGCGCCGCCGAGGATCTCTATAGCCTGGGGAGGCTCTACGCCCAGGTAGGGCTGGGCGAGCGAGTGGAGGTCGTGCTGAAGGCCGCGCTGGCTGCCTCCATCCCGGCAGAGCTGAGGACGCAGACCATCTGCGACCTGTCTTTCCATCTCAAGCGCAAGGGCAACTGGACGGAGGCCATCGGGTTGTGGCAACTGGCCATCGAGGAGAATCACGGCCGCCTCTACCCCTTCGTGGAGCTGGCCAAGTATTACGAGCACAGGGAAAGTGACTACACCGCGGCCGAGCAGCTTGTCTTGCGGGCCATTGATCTCGTGGAGACATCGTCGCCGCGTCGCGGTAGCTGGTGGGCCGAGCAACGGTTGGCGGAGCTGGAGCACCGGCTGCGGCGACTACAATCGAAGATGGCCCGTGATGAGAATCCTACAGGCTAGTCGCCTTGGCCCATAGAACGAGGAGGTCAGGATGAGTCGGAAAAAGTTGCCCTTGTCGTTTGTTGAGATCACCGAGGAAGATCTTCCGGAGCTCACTGAGGTCATGACGCGAGCTTTCGACGACGATGCGCAAAAGCATCGAGGTCTGGAGAAAGGAGGGCCCGAGGGGTACGACAACGGGGACTTCTTCCGCACCTGGCTGTTTCCCTATGAGGAGAGCGTCGGCTACAAGATCCTGTCCAAGGACCAGATCATCGGTGGGATCATCGTCTGGATCCTGCCCGAAGGCCACAACATCCTGGGCACGATCTTCGTGGACCCGCCCTACCAGGACCGGGGGGTGGGAACGCGGACTTGGCAATTCATCGAGGCCACCTACCCAAAGACCAAGAGTTGGCGGCTGGCGACGCCCGACTGGGCCACGAAGAACCACCATTTCTATGCCGTGAAGTGCGGTTTCAGCAAGGTCGAGTCAGATCCCCTCATCGGTTCGCCACCCGAAGAAGCCTCCATATACAGGAAAGAGATGGGCGACGCGGCCTCCAGCGCGAATGGCGGTGGCCAGCCAAGCTGAGGGCGGTTCCGGGTGTCCCGCCTTCGCCTTGCCGCCAAGTGCCACAGAAGGGGGCACCGTCTGGCTCGTAGACTATGAAATAGCAGGTACGCCGTCGTACCAAGGGGCGCTCATGCCTGAGAAACTCAAGGACCTGTTCTTCACCGCCTCCTTCGTCGCCGAACTGGGAGAGGCCCTGCAGCGAGCCTGCCCCGACTTCGACAGAGGCAAGTTCACCCGCCTGGTCTTCGACGCGAGTTGGGAGAGCAGAGAGTTGAAGGAAAGGATGCGCCACGTCACCCAATGCCTGCATGAGACGCTGGACAAGGAGTATCCGGAGGCGCTCAAGCTGCTCATCGAGGTAGCTCCGTCCTTTCACGGCTTCGATACCATGGCCTTCCCGGACTATGTACAGTGCTATGGCCTGGATCATTGGGACCTCTCCCTGCCCGCCCTGGCCTTCTTCACCACCTTGTGCAGTTCCGAGTATGCCGTCCGCCCCTTCATAGAGCAGGACCCCCAGCGAGCGATGGAGTATCTGTATGCCTGGGCGGAGGATGAGAACGAGCACGTGAGGCGCCTGGCCAGCGAGGGCTGCCGTCCCCGGCTCCCCTGGGGCATGGCGCTACCTCAGTTCAAGAAGGACCCCAGCCCCATACTGCCTGTTCTCGAGAGACTGAAGGATGACCCATCGGAGTACGTGAGGAAAAGCGTGGCCAACAACCTGAACGAGATCTCCAAGGACCATCCCCAGTTGGTGCTGGACATCTGTGAACGCTGGCATGGCCACAGTGCGAACACCGACTGGATCGTCAAGCACGCCTGCCGTACGATGTTGAAGGCGGGCAACCGACGTGCTATGCACCTCTTTGGCTTCTCCGACACAGAGAACGCCACCGTGCAGCGCCTGACCCTGGATAGGCACACCCTCTCAGTGGGGGAGAAGCTGAACTTCACCTTCGAGCTCAACGTGGACACCAACGAAGCACGCCATGTTCGGCTGGAGTATGCGGTCCAGTATGCACGCCCTGAGGGCAAGGTCTCGCGCAAGATCTTCCAGATCAAGGAGGAGACCTTCGACCCGGGTACTCACGTGGTCTCCAGGAAGCTCTCCCTCGCGGACCAATCCACGCGCAAGCACTACCCAGGACACCATCAGATCTCCATCTTCGTCAACGGTGTGGAGATGGCTTCTTCCGGTTTCGAGTTGACGCTCGGCGGGGATGCACGATGACGCTCAAGGTGGTTCCGCTACGCAGTGAGCACCTGGAAGATGCCGCCGCCATGGTGAATGAGCGGTACCGGGCGCTGCGCCGAGACGTGGCAAGCCTGCCTGCCCAGTACGAGGAACGCAGCACCATCCTGCCTCTCTTGTCCGACCTCGCCCAAGGG
>JBAVWD010000388.1:0-10654 GCA_049697655.1 Anaerolineae bacterium
TTCTGCGGAAGGACGAGGGTGGGAGGCACACGCCGTTCTTTGCTGGGTATCGGCCGCAGTTCTTCATCAGGACGATGGATGTGACGGGGTCGGTGGAGTTACCTGGGGGCGTGGAGATGGTGATGCCCGGGGACAACATCAATCTGAAGGTGAAGTTGATCGTGCCGGTGGCGCTGGAGGAGGGTTCGCATTTTGCCATTCGTGAGGGCGGGCGAACAGTAGGCGCTGGCGTCATCACCAAGATCGAAGAGTGACCGATGTGTGGATTTCTATCCACAGTGCTGACTTGACACAGCGGAGCAGACATGGCCAAGAAAACCAGTAGAATGATCATTACCCTGGCGTGTACAGAATGCCAGGAGCGTAACTACACAACGGCGAAGAACAAGCGGAATGATCCCGGGCGTTTGGAGTTCTCCAAATACTGCCCTCGCTGCCGGAGCCACACTCTTCACAGGGAGACCAAGTGATCTGGTGACGGTGCTGTGACTGGGCACCGTGAGTATCAGTGACAGAGAGTTGGCACATGGCGAGGGGGTTGTAGCTGGAGAGAAGCCAGCCGGGTCTTGTGAATCAAAGCCGCCATGATTATGGCGGTGCTTTTTGACAGGAAGAGGGGCAAAGAGGCCAGAGAACGGCGATCGGAGACATGTGAATGGCCAGAAAGGCCGGGAAAGGTAAGAAAGGGAATATCGTAACCAGGTTTCTCCGAGAGACGCGTTCGGAGGTGAGGAAAGTGGTGTGGCCTACCCGCAGGGAGGCCCTGAACATGACGGCCATTGTGCTGGGGGTCACCCTTCTCATGGCCGCAGGCTTGGGCGTAGTAGACTGGCTATTCACGCAGCTGTTCGCCCTACTGGTTCGATGAGGCTGGGATGTCAGAAGAACCCGAGCTCCTGGTAGAGGGCGTCCAGGAGGTAGAAGTGTTGGAAGAGGAAAGCCCTGTTATGGAGGAAGAACAGACCAGTCCCGAGGCGGACGGCCAGTCTGCACAGCCCGTGGATGAGGAAGCCATCGGCGCCGTGGAAGAGCAGGCTGTCGCAGAGTCGGGCGAGGAAGAGGCCGCTTCACCGGTGGCAGAAGAGGTTGTTGCCGGGGCTGCGGAGGCGCCTGCACGACAGGAGGGGCGGCACTGGTACGTCATCCACAGCTACTCCGGCTACGAGAACAAGGTTAAGCAGAATTTGGAGAGCCGGATCGAGTCCATGGGCGTGCACGGCTACATCTTTGAGGTCGTCGTACCCACCGAGGAAGTGGTCGAGCTGCGAGATGGCCGTCGGCGCACAGTGGAGCAGAGAATCTTCCCTGGCTATATTCTGGTTGACATGATCCTGAATGACGAATCCTGGTTCGTCGTGCGCAACACCCCAGGGGTCACGGGCTTCGTGGGATCCGGCAATCTGCCCATTCCCTTGCGCCAGGAGGAGGCAGACACCATCCTCCGGCGGATGGAGGAAGAGGCTCCCAAAGTCAAGGTCAGTTTCCGCATCGGTGACTCGGTGAGGATAGTCGACGGGCCCTTCACAGACTTCATGGGTACGGTTGATGATTTGAACCTGGAGAAGGGTAAGGTGCGCCTTCTCGTGTCCTTCTTCGGAAGAGAGACGCCCGTCGAACTGGATTTCCTGCAAGTAGAGACCGAGTGAGTGCGTTGGAGGCTTGATGGCGAAGAAAGTAGCGGCGATTGTCAAACTGCACATACCGGCCGGCAAGGCCAGCCCCGCGCCGCCCGTGGGTACAGCCCTGGGGCAGCACGGAATCAATATCATGACTTTCTGCAAGGAGTACAACGCTCGTACCGCCAGCCAGGCGGGGCAGATAGTCCCAGTGGAGATCACGGTCTATGCTGACCGATCATTCACTTTTGTGACCAAGACCCCTCCGGCCTCCGACCTGTTGAAGAAGGCCGCTCGCATCGAGAAGGGTTCTGTCGACGCGGGCCAACAGAAGGCCGGCAAGGTGACAAGGAAACAAATCCGGGAGATTGCCCAGCTGAAGATGAGTGATCTGAATGCCATAGACCTGGCAGGGGCGGAGCGGATAATAGAAGGCACTGCTCATAGTATGGGCCTGGTGATTGAGGAGGGCTAAGTGGGAAAGCGCGGCAAGAAGTACCTTGAGGCAGCCAAGCAGATCGCCGAGGGCGAGGCGTATTCCCCACTCGAGGCTGTGGAACTGGTGAAGAAGACTTCCATCAGCAAGTTCGACGGCACCGTGGAGGCTCATATGCGCATGGCCCTGGATCCCCGTCAGGCTGACCAGCAGGTGCGAGGAGTGGTCACTATGCCTCACGGGACGGGGAAGGAGGTACGGATTCTGGTCTTCGCTGAGGGAGAGGCGGCGAAGATGGCGCAGGACGCCGGGGCCGATCACGTGGCGGACGATGACCTCATCAAGAAGATCGAGGAGGGCTGGTTGGAGTTCGATGCCACGGTGGCCATTCCACAGATGATGGGCAAGGTAAGCAAGCTGGGTCGTATACTGGGCCCGCGCGGCCTGATGCCAAGTCCCAAGGCAGGCACGGTGGTGGCTCCCGAGGATGTGGGACGTGTGATCGATGAACTGCGCCAGGGAAGGGTCGAGTTCAAGATGGACAAGACCGCCAATATCCACGTCCCCATAGGCAAGGTGGGTTTCCAGGCTGAGCAGCTATTGGAGAACTTCGCCTCTCTGGTGGATGCAGTGCAGAGTTCGCGGCCAGCGGGAGCCAAGGGTCAGTTCATCAAGAAGATCGTCCTGACGTCGACTATGGGGCCTGGAGTGAAGGTGGACATCGGTGAGGCCCTGATGCTCAGGGCGGCGTAATTGGCGGTGACGTGGCAGTTTACCATATAATATAGTGGCTTTGGCATCGCCAGAGACGGCAGGTGCGCTCGGCGCTTAATCTCCTGCCCAGGCAGTGGTCGATGGGTTGCAGTCTCGTCGTGAGATGCGTGGTGACCTTCGTGCGTGGGCGTGAAGGTCGCTTTTTTGTGTGTGCTGCGTGTGCGGACACGGGCACCGGCCGGGGGAAGAGGTGGAGATAACCTTTGTAGAGGCCTTTGACTTGCCCGATGCTTGGTTCACCTTGCTGGGCAAGGTGCTGGATGAGGGGCGTGAGTACGTTGTCACCCAGGGGAGCTTCGTGGGCAAGCGGCGCAAGGAACTGGACTTCATTGCCCTCAAGGTGACCAATCCTGGGCAACGACCTCTCGTGCCTCAGATGCCACCGGGGGTGGGAGTACCGCCGCCCACAGCCATGGAATACGTCGAGGAGTACTATCACACCTATTTTGTAGGGGCCGAGAAGCAGCCCCACGAGGAGTACACCTACGGCAGCTACGTGCATGCACAGTTGCTTCCACTGCTGGAGAAGTACCGCCAGGGGCCGGAGACCAACCAGGGGTGCATCACCATAGGCGACGCGTCCAGCATTCTCCTGGAGCATCCGCCCTGTCTCAGACTCATTGATACTCGAGTTCATGACGGAAGGCTGCACTTCGTGGTGTACTATCGGTCGTGGGACCTGTGGGGCGGTTTTCCGGTGAACATGGCGGCCACGCAGCTTCTGAAAGAGGAATTGGCCTTGGCTTTGGAGGTCGAGGACGGAGACATCATAGCCCTGAGCAAAGGGCTGCATCTATGGGAGCATAGCTGGGAGTGGGCCGAGTGCAGGCTGTGGCGCGACCGTGGCGAATCGCCGTAGCCTCCGGTTCGATGCCAGGGATACGGAAGAATGAGACCGAGCTGGGAGGAGTATTTCATGTCCATTGCCCAGGTTGTGGCGTCGCGGTCCGTCTGCTTGAGACACAGGATAGGCGCCGTGATCGTGAATGAGAACAGGCAGATTCTGTCCACGGGATACAATGGCCCCCCCAGGGGGATGCGACACTGCGCCGAGAGAGGTGGATGCATAAGGGCGAGGAACGGCGTTGCGTCCGGCACCCGACAGGAGTACTGCTTTGGTTTGCATGCGGAGCAGAACGCCATCGTGCAGGCTGCCCGCGAGGGGATAAGATTGGTCGGTAGTACCCTGTACTGCACCTACAAGCCGTGCTCCCTCTGTGCCCGCATGATCGTCAATGCAGGCATCGGGGAGGTGCACTTCATGGCCGACTATCCGGACGACCTTACCCAGACGATTCTTAATGAAGGCGGTGTGACCTGTGTGAAGTGGGATGGCCCCGCTTCCGAACCAGGGTCATCTACCGAGGAGGTGAGAACCGATGGCCATATCTCGGGAGAAGAAAGAACAGATAGTTGAGGATCTTGCTGAGAAGCTGTCGCGCAGCAGTGGGCTGATCATGACGGACTACAGGGGTCTGACCACTGCCGAGTTGACTCAGTTGCGGAACAGGCTGCGCGAAGAGGAGACCGGATTCCACGTGGTCAAGAATTCCTTGGTGAAGCGGGCCATGGAGGCGGCAGGGTTGCCGTGGGACGATGCTCTCTTCGATGGGCCGACAGCGATTGGGTTCTGCTACGAGGACATTCCTGGGCCCGCCAAGGTCCTGGTAGACTTCAGCAGCGAGAGCAAGACACTGTCGATAAGGGGCGGGCTGCTGGGCGACGCGGTTCTGGACGCAGCACAGATTTCAGACCTGGCCTCGTTGCCTTCTGGTGAAGTGCTCATCGCACAGGTCGTAGCCAGGATATCTGGGCCGCTCTTTGGGTTGGTCAATGTGCTGAGCGCTCCCTTGCGGGACCTGGTGTATGTGTTGCAGGCCCGTGTGGGGCAACTGGGCGAAGCTGAGGCATAAACAAAGCGAATCTGATTCGTCGCGACGGGAAAGGAGTCAGTCATGGCGGAAGAGGAAAAGGAAGAGAAGAAAGCGACCAAGAAGACGACAAAGAAGAAGACAGAAAAGAAAGAAGCCAAGATGTCCATAGATGAGATTATCGACGCTCTAGGTTCAATGACCGTTCTGGAGCTCTCGGAGCTGGTGAAGGCGCTGGAAGAGAAGTTCGGCGTTACCGCGGCAGCGCCCATGGTTACGATGGGGGCAGTTCCAGGGGCAGCTGGGGCCGCGGCAGCGGCTGCCGAGGAAGAGGAGCAAACCGAGTTCGACGTCATCCTCAAGGACTTCGGGGCTCAGAAGATTCAGGTCATCAAGGCCGTGCGAGAGCTAACCGACCTGGGACTTAGAGAGTCCAAGGAGTTGGTGGAAGGCGTGCCCAGCCCGGTGAAGCATGGCGTGAGCAAGGAAGAGGCGGACCAGGCCAAGGTGAAACTGGAAGAGGCCGGCGCCGTGGTCGAGATTCGATAGGCTCGATCGCGCCGTCTACACACTAGAGACCGTAGGCTCGGAAGCGGCGGCCCTCTTGTACCTTGTCCGCAGGAATATCAAGGCCAGGAGGGCCGCGACGAACTCCACAACCTCCACAATCTGGCTCCAGCGCAACGTTCCCAGGTACAGCGTCTCGTCGGCGCGTAGGAACTCCAGAAAGAACAGGCCCGCTGAGTTGAGGGCCAAATAGAGGGCGGCCAATGTGCCTGGCGCCAGGCGCCGATGGGCCCCTGTTCGGGCCAGGATCAATAGCACCAAGAAGATAGCCAGATTGAGCACGCTGATCATGGCCTGAGTAGGATAGCGATAGGCCCAGATGCCGTAGATGTCCCTCAGATCGTAGGCCAGGAACCCCCTTGTGGCCAGGCCGTACCCGCAGCCCGCGAGCAGGCAACCTATCCACCCCACGGCCTGCCCTAGAGCCAGTCCGAGGGCCAGGGTATCTGCCAGCTCTCGAAAGGACTTGCGGTTCCACAGACTGTAAACCAGCAGCCCCAACAGGCCTGCCACGAACGCCCCCTGGAAGGCCAGCCCTCCCTGCGAGAACGAGAGGATCTGTCTGGGGTGGGAGGAGAAGTAGGGCCAGTAGATGGCTACGTAGACCACGCGGCCTCCCACGACACCGCACACCAGTGACCAGAGGGCAGCGTCCAAGGTGGCGAGAGAATCGGCCCCTCTCCACCTGCTTTCCAGGTAGGCCACCGCAAGGCCTAGGACGATCCCCAGACCTACAAAGGCCGCGTAGGACGAGATGGTGAGCCGGCCCAGTTGCAGTAGGGTTGGCCCCATGAGCTATCCCTGATCTCCCTGTTGCTTCGGACCCCTCCCAGCGCTGAGGGTCCTGATCGGCGGGATCCTAGACGGGACGGTCCGAACTGGGGGCGGATGGCCCCTACATCGAGTCTCCGGCGGTGCGTGCGTTTGGCCACATGGCCGAGCAATGTTATCACAACTTGGTGGAGAAGCAAAGGAGTCCGTCCTTTGGCGGAGGCGTGGGCGGCACAGAGCAGCCAATCGCGAGGCGTGGTGGGCTGCCGACACCGCTGTCACGCCAGGACTTGCCCTGCCGGTTCGGGAGTGGCGCCGCCAAGTCGTGTTCCTCAAACGACCGTCGGATCTCTCCGAACCAGATCCAGCGGTGATTGAAGACTCTCACTTGCCGTACTTTCGCTACGAGACGGGGCAACTCACCCTGGTAGGTCCAGAAGGCGCGAACAGAGTGGGGGTCGACCCCGACAGCTATGGGGAGTCCATAGACACAGGTTTTGTGCTGAACGCAGGAGAGTGTCTAGCTTAGCGTTTACCTGCCATGGTCGGGGCTGGCATGGCGAGCGGGCAAGCCGGTTGTGACGGCCTGACACCCAGTCAGCGCCCCTTTGCGCTACACCCGCTAGGTTGAATTGAAATTCCCTGAGGGCCATCATCCGTGCGGAGAATTGTGGAAAGATTCCGGGGTCCCCGAGACTACGGACTGAGTCCTGATGGAGTGCCTTTGCGACGTACGGATGCTAACGCCGGACCACGGGTGGCCAAGTCAGCCCTCCGAGCTTTCGGGGAAGACCGGAATCATGTGCAGCCTTGCCACCTGCTCCCTCATTGCGTCCTCAGGAGGTGGTGTCTGGAAGCGGCTTGCTGCATCTAACACTCTGGGCAGCAGGCGCATGTCACCCACAGTGTTCAAGAAAACGGCCTCATTGCCAAGCACCCAGTGTACAGCTTGCTCGATGTCCTCCTGAGCGGTCAGAGGCGGGTACCACGTGTTCGGGATGGGCGCGAGCTCTTGCGCTGACGCGCTGCTCGCGCCCATCGGCGCCGTGAGCCTTCCCTCGCCGGCTGCCCTCCGCGCAATGGACTTGATGGTTTGCACCGCGACGTTTCGATCCTGACAGAGAACCACCAAGGACTCGAAGTCTGCCTTGTACTGTGGGTTCTTCGTCATCAGGTAGTTGTAGGGCAGCAATACAGAGTCGAAGTCAAAGCGCTCCAGGCTACATCTGTGCATAGCCGCAGCAGTCGTGCCGTGACCGGTGACTCCAATAAACCTCACCAGACCACGCTCTCGGGCTTCGACGGCTGCCTCGAGAGCGCCGCCCGGTCCCATAGCGATTTCCCATTCCCCGGGATCGACCAGGTGGTGCAGTTGCCATAGATCCACTCTGTCGGTGCGCAGCCTCTCCAGCGAGAGGTGCAATTGGTCCCAGGCTTTCTCGCGTGTGCGCTCGTCCGTCTTGGTGGCCAGGAAGAAGTCTTGTCGGTGGCGATCCATCCAGGGCCCGATCAGCGATTCAGCATCGCCGTAGCTGGCGGCCGTGTCGATATGATTGACCCCGTACTCCAGTAGAACCTGCAGCGTCCTGTCCGCTTCGGCACCGGTCGCTGCCTGAAGTGCCCATGCTCCGAAGAGCGTGCGCGTACTCATGTGACCAGTTCGGCCAAATGGTTTCCTGTCGATCATCTCTCTGTTCCTCTCTTCACCGCCCTTGTGTAACCGTGCGTGGAAGGAGAAGCTCTCTGGCGGTCTAGATCGGCGCTGCTATCCGGAATCCCCGTAGTAAGATGATGAGGTATCGCGGCGACAGCGTACCATGGCTGCCCTCGGTTGGCAACCTGACCGGGCAGCAGGGCCTGCCGTGGTGACCACGTCTGCCGGGCAGCCGGCGAGGGTCCGCGCGTTGAGGCTGGGGTCTGGGCTGGTTGAGGCCACTGAAGCCACATTCCTGGCTCTCCATTGGCCAATCGAGACGAGTCTGGCGATAGCTTGACGGGAAGGCGCAGGCAGCGCTGCCCGCGTCCCCCGTTCTAGGCTATCGGAACAGATTGGCGTGAGAGGGAGCCCTTGCTCGCGCCGGCCGCCACCGCTACAATAGGCGTGTCTGCTGAGCCGGCTTTCGAGGCAGCATGACCTTCGACCGGAGACAGAGCATGGGAGGAACGATGGGAACCATAGAACAGGGGGCGGAACAGGCCGTGCGGAACTGCGCGCGAGTGCAGCCGGGAGAGAAGGTAGTGATTATCACCGACCTGGCCACGGAGCACATCGCCGCAGCGCTGAGGGATGTGGCGGAGGGCATCGCCCTTGAGACAATAACGACTTTCGTGCTGGAGGACTTCGGGGAGCGCTCGGAGGATGGAAGCAAGCCGCTTCAGCTCCCCCAGGAGATTGCCGATACTGTGCGCGGGGCGGATGTCAGCTTCTTTGCGGCCACAGGCCAGAAGGGCGAGGTGGGAAGCCTCCGACTGCCCCTCATTCGCGTGGTGTACGATGCCAATAGAGTGAGACACGCGCACATGCCCGGAATCAGCGACGAACTGATGCGAATGGGGATGTGTACGGACTACGCAGAGGTCCAGAGGCTCAGCGCCGCCGTGGCAGAGATAATGAGGGAGGCCACGGAGATCACGGTCACCTCGCCAGCAGGGACAGAGTTCACCGCGGAGTTCTCTCCCTCTCTCAACTGGGTGACCTGCGATGGTATTCTGAAACCTGGCAAGCCCACCAATCTCCCCGAGGGAGAGGTCTTCACCTGCCCCTACGACGTCAAGGAGGGGGTGATTGTCATCGATGGCATCCTGGGCGACCACTTCAGCGAGAAGAATGGGCTGCTCGAGGCCACACCGGTTACCTGGGAGATCGAGGATGGACGGGTCAGGAGCATATCGTGCGTCGATGACGGGCTGGTGAGCGAGCTGCAAGAGTACATGGCACAAGATGAGAACGCGAACAGGCTGGGGGAGTTCGCCATCGGCACGAACAGTGGGCTGGATAGGCTGGTGGGGAACATGCTCCAGGACGAGAAGTTCCCGGGGATCCACGTGGCGGTGGGCGAGCCTATTGCCAGGGAGACTGGCGCCGATTGGACCAGCAAGGTTCACCTTGATGGCGTGTTGAAGAACGTGACCATCGACGTCGAAGGACGGGTGATCATGAGGGATGGCGTGTTTGCCTTGTGACCTGGCGTGCGAGCGCCCGTCGCAGGGAACTCTGGGAAAGGGATGAGGTTCGGTGAGAGACAAGCGGAACGAAACACTGACCAGAATACTCCTCACCTACTCTGTGGGCTTGCAGCCGGGCGAGAAGATCATGATCGACATTAGGGGCACGCACACCCTGGAACTCGCCAGGGAGATCGTCAGACAGGCGACAGAAATGGGCGGTGTCCCCTTTTGGTACTACAACGATCCCTCGTTGAGCCGCGGGTGGATCCAGGGCGCGAGTGAGGAGCAGTTCGAAGCCTTCGGACAACTACATCTGAAGCTGATGAAGGAAATGGATGTGTGGGTCTGCCTGCACGGTCCGGATAATCCCTTTGACTTGGCCGACGTCGATGGCAGGCAGCTACAGGCGTACCACAGACTCTACACTGGACCCGTGCACCTGGAGGAGCGTGTCAGGAACACCAAGTGGTGCATCCTCAACTACCCCACCAGCTCCATGGCACAACTGGCGGAGATGAGCCGGGAGGCCTACGAGGACTTCTTCTACGAGGTTTGCTGCCTGGATTACGCCACCATGTCCTGCGCCATGGATCCGCTGGTGGAGAGGATGGAGCAGACCGATAAGGTGCGCATCGTTTCTCCCGGCACCGATCTCAGTTTCTCCCTCAAAGGCATGCCTGCGGTCAAGTGCGACGGCAAGGAGAACATTCCGGACGGGGAGGTCTTCAGCGCGCCCGTGAGGGATTCGGTAAATGGGCAGATCACCTTCAACATTCCAGCCTTGGAGCGAGGGGTGCTGTTCAACGACGTGAGGCTGGAGTTCAGGGATGGCAGGGTGATTGACGCCTCATGCCAGGGGAACACCGAGGTGCTGAACGAGATCCTGGGTGTAGACGAGGGAGCGCGCTATGTGGGAGAGTTCGCCCTGGGCGTCAACCCACTCATTCTTCGTCCCATGAAGGATACGCTGTTCGACGAGAAGATGGCGGGATCGACTCACCTCGCTCTGGGCGACTGCGCCGAGGAGACCCCCAACGGTAACCAGTCGGCGATTCATTGGGATATTGTGCTGGTCCAGACCAAGGAGTATGGCGGGGGCGAGATCTACTTCGATGGCGAGTTGATTCGCAAGGACGGCCGTTTCGTTGACCCAGAGTTGGAGCAATCCCTTTCTGCGAAAGCCTTGCGTATGATGTAGATCCTTGGTGAGCGCGCCGTGCCTGTGCCGCCGGAGGGCACTTGCCGCTGCTCCCGAGAAATGTCCTCCTCCAGGGGCACAGGCACCAGCTTCGTGTTCTTCTTAGCGCTGCACCTCTGGAGCGCAACTCTCTGCCTGCTGTAGGGTTATACTGAGCAAACCTGCGCGCAGCACTGGTTGTGGCACCAGGCTTCTGTCTGTTGCGTGCTATTGTGAGGGGAGACGATGGCCGACGGAGTGCAGGTCACAGAGG
>JBAVWD010000389.1:0-1786 GCA_049697655.1 Anaerolineae bacterium
GGTGTACCCTTGATGTGAAAGTCACCGGAGCGTAGCTTGACCCGCTCCCGCATCCCCAGCAAGCCAAAGGACCTGGAGCCATCAGCTTCGCTTTCCGTAATTCCGCGCCCATTGTCTTGAACCCGGAGGCGTACGTAGCCCTGTTCCTCATCCAGGGAAACCTCCACCCGCGTGGCCGATGCGTGGCGCGCCACGTTGGTCAAGGTCTCCTGCAAGATGCGAAAGAGGACGGTGGCTTCTTCGGCGTCCAACGCCACCTCCTCCAAACTCGAAGTGAATCTGCAGCGAATCCCGCTGCGCTTTTGGAACTCCTGCAACTGCCACTCCATCGCCGGCACCAGTCCCAGGTCATCCATCATGCCCGGCCGCAACTCGGTGGCGATGCGGCGCACACCCTGGATGGTAGTGTCGACCAGGTCCGACATGCTTCGGATTTTTTGCAGCAGGCCACTCTGTTTGGGATCGGTGTGCTTTTGTAGCCAGGCCAGATCCATCTTTAAGCCAGTCAGGGCCTGGCCCAACTCGTCGTGAACCTCGCGGGCTATACGGGCACGGTCTTCTTCGCGTCTGGTTTCCTCGTGCTGGGCCAGGAGGAGCAACTGCGCCCGTGAGTTCTCGAGCTGGGTAATGGCCGCTTGTAGGTCGGCGGTTCGTTGCACCACACGTTCCTCCAATTCGGCGTTCAGTTGTTGCGCCTCGGCGTACAGCCGTGCATTGTCCACCGCCAGCGCGGCGCGGCGCGCCAGTTCTTCGGCCAGGGCCACGTCGACCTCGGTGTACTGGCGCCCGGACTCGGCCGACACCACCAGGGTGATTGTGCCGAGGGTGTGGCCCCGCGTCATGAGTGGCACAATCATCGCCGACTTGACTCCCAGCGACCGCACGAGCTCGATCTGCTCGGCGTCCCGGGCGATGGCGGCGAGCAATTCTTCCGATGCTTCTGGATAGAATTCCGGCCGGCCGGTGCGCAGCACATGGGCCGGCCCTGGCGGCGCGTCCGGGTAGGGGGGATGCCGCCGCAGGAGATCGTTGGCCTGTGCCAGTTTTTGTGGGTCAGCGTGCGCCACGGCCACGGGCTGTATCAGCTCGCCTTCTTCGGTAGTGTGTACCACGCACCAGTCGGCCAACAGTGGCACCGCCACCTGGGCGATGTTGGCCAACCAGCTGGTGGCGTCGAGCGAGGCCGCCAGCACCGGTTCAGCCTCGGCCAGCAGGCGCCGGGAACGTTCGACCTGCTTGCGCTCGGTGATGTCGGTGCTGATCTCCACAATGGCCAGGGGAGCGCCGTGATCTTGCTTCCACACGGCCCAGCGGCTGGTCGCCACCACGGGCGTGCCGGCGCGCCGCGTCCGGATGAGCTCACCTTCCCAGCGTCCGGCCCGCAGGGCCTCGGCTTCGATCGCCTCCAACGGTTGTGGAGACTGGGTGCGCAACAGCGTGTTGGCATGTTTGCCCAGGGCCTCGTCGCTTGTCCAGCCATACAGCTTCTCGGCGCCATGGTTCCAGAAGATGATCACGCCCTGCATGTCGCGCAGGATGATGGCGTCGTGCACCAGGTCCAGGAGGTGGGCTTGTTCGCCTAGGATTCGGGTACCGTTCTCCGAGGCATTCACATCCAAACCTCCCAACAACGTGAAGCGGGAATCGTTCCAAATGGCAGTTTAGCACGCGGTCAAGCCCATTGTCAAGTCCGGCACCCACCCACTCCTGGCGGGTTGACCCAACATGGCCCTTGTCCTATACTCACTGCACGGTGCGGGGACAACAGAAGTTCCCCATAACACAC
>JBAVWD010000390.1:0-2559 GCA_049697655.1 Anaerolineae bacterium
CTCTGAGGCCCTGGGAAGAAGCGCCACAGGCCTATTTGGAGGAGAGAAATCGTGCTGGACACTGTTGACCAGGCGATATTCGAGCGCTTTCCCCAGTATACTCGAGCCATCGTCGTGGCCAGGGGACTGGACAACCAGGGCCTGGAGCCAGAGGTGGAGGAGATGCTGCGTCAGGCTGAGGCCCGCTGTGAGGCTCTCTTTGCTGCTGAGGACCTGACCAGCCATCCTCGCATCGCCTGCTGGCGGGAGGCCTACAGGGTCCTGGATATGAAGCCTGGGAAGAACTACTCCTCAGGGGAGTCGTTGGCCCGGCGGGCAAGAGGAGGCTCTCGCGTACCGTACGTCAATACATTGGTGGCGCTGATGAACGGCTTCTCCCTGCGGCATCTGGTGCCCTGCGGAGGCGATGATCTGGATGCTGTTCAAGGTGATCTGGTGCTGCGTCTGGCGAAGGGGGACGAGGAGTTTGTGCCTTTGGGGGGGAAGGAAGCAGAGCACCCCGAGCCCGGTGAAGCCATTTACGTGGACGCAGAGCAGGTGCTGTGTCGCCGATGGAACTGGCGGCAGGGCGATGGGACCAAGATCACCCCATCTGCACGTAACGTGCTGGTCAATATCGACTGCCTTCCGCCGGTGGACATGGCGGAGGCGGAGACACTGGCGGTCGAGTTGGCCGAGTTCGTGAGAGGCTCGTGTGGAGGCTCAGTCCGTCATGGCCTGATCACTGTCAGCCAGCCTGCCGTGGAACTGGGCTAGTATGGAGTCCCCGCTCATCTCGGTGATTATCCCCAACTGGAACGGAGCCCGTTACCTGACTACCTGCTTGGAGTCTCTTCGGAATCAGACCTATCCCCGTGTCGAGGTCGTCGTGGCTGACAACAACTCTCAGGATGAGTCTTTGGAGTTGTTGGAGACTGAGTATCCCGAAGTCAAGGTAGTCGCCCTTGAGGAGAATCGAGGATACGCAGGGGGGGTCAACGCTGGCATAGAGGCTGCCGCAGGCGAGATTCTGGCCATCTTGAACAACGACACCGAGGTGGACCCCAGGTGGCTGGAGGAGTTGTGGGCTGGGTTGGAGAGACATCCCCAGGCTGGCTCGGCCACGTCCAAAATCCTTCTTTTCGACGAGCGTAAGATTCTCAATTCCGCCGGGGATCTGTTCGCTGCTGAAGGCATTCCCCTGAACCGCGGGGTGTGGGCGGCGGACGAGGGCCAGTTCGACCAGGAGGAGCCGGTGTTCAGCCCGTGCGGAGGTGCGTGCGCCATCCGACGGACCTTGCTGGCGGACCTGGCGTCGAAGGGACAGGGGCCGACCTTCGACGAGGATTTCTTCGCCTATTGCGAAGACGTGGACCTGGGCTGGCGGGCACAGCTGGCGGGTTACACCTGCATCTATGTGCCCACCGCTGTGGTTTACCATCGCTTGAGTGCCACCGGCGGAGGCAAGATCGCCAGTTTCTACACCGGTCGGAACTTCATCTACGTGCTGGCCAAGGACTACCCGTCTGCGCTGTTTAGGAAGCACTGGCGTCGCGTTTTGCTTGCTCAGTTGAAGATCAGCTGGGAGGCGTTGAGGGCCTGGCGCGGGGAGGCGGCTCGCGCTCGGTTGCGCGGACAACTCAGCGGGTTGCGGAACCTGCCGCGCATGCTGCGCAAACGAAAGGCAATACAGGGGAGCCGGGCGGCCAGCGACCGGTACCTGGAGTCGGTCCTTGTCAGCTAGGGGGAGTGTGGGCGTGAAACATCCCTTTCTGTCGATCGTGGTGCCCGCGTATAACGAAGGGCGCAGGTTGCCAGAGACCCTGCCACGCGTGGTGGATTTCGTGCAGGCCCAGGAGTATTCCGCCGAGGTGATCGTGGTGGACGATGGCAGCACGGACAACACCGCCACAGTGGTGGAGCAAATCGCCGAGGAGGCCCCGTTTGTGCGCTTGATCAGGAACGAGCATCGTGGCAAGGGGTACGCGGTGAAGACTGGGGCACTGGCCGCCCAGGGCGACCATGTTTTCCTGTGTGACGCAGATCTGTCCATGCCCATAGAAGAAGTGGCCAGCTTCCTACCCCCGGCGCTGGAAGAGTACGACGTGGCCATCGGCTCCCGTGAGGTCGAAGGGGCCAGGAGGTACGACGAGCCGGGCCTGAGACACCTGATGGGCCGGGTCTTCAACACCCTGGTAAGACTGCTGGCGGTGAGGGGCTTCCAGGATACCCAGGCCGGCTTCAAGTGCTTCAAGCGTGAGGCCGCCCGCGAGATGTTTCCCTACCAGACCATGGATGGGTTCGGCTTCGACGTGGAGATACTGTTCATCGCCCAGAAGCGTGGCTACCGCATCGTGGAGGTCCCCATCAACTGGTACTACATGAGCAACAGCCGGGTGAGTCCCGTGAGGGACTCGGTACGCATGTTTCGCGAGATCATACAGGTGCGCCTCAACGACTGGCGGGGGCTTTACGACAAGGGCCGAGCCTAGGGTAGCGTGTGCCTGTTGCGCGTGCCGCCCACATGCGATGGCAAAGGGCCGGATTCGCGTGGACTGTGGATCGAGCCGACGAGCCGGA
>JBAVWD010000391.1:0-2538 GCA_049697655.1 Anaerolineae bacterium
ATGTAGCGCTGCTTGTCTTCGGCGACGAAATAGATGGCGTCTTTGCTCCCTACTGGAGATGTAGCGGCGCCCTCATCGCTCCGGATGTGATCCTCACGGCAGGACATTGCACGTATGATGACTACACAGGCGCTACCGTCGGGGAAGCCCGTGTGTGGTTTGACGAAGGGCCGGTCCCCCGGGGCAACATGTCTGATCCCGACCTATGCTTAGATGGAGACGGGAACGAAGCAACCGGCTATCCATGCACAGGGGATGCGGCTGGCACGCCATACACCAACCCGGACTATGACAGTCCCGACAATCCCTACGGCGGCGGAAATGGTCTTCCTGCGTTCTCCTATCGGGACGTGGGCATAGTTGTCCTGGATGAACCGGTGGATGTGGGCGGGTTCGCTGCGCTGCCCACGGCAGGCCTGGTGGACACGCTGAAGAACAAGACGGCCGTTGACCTGGTGGGCTACGGCGTGCAGTATCAAGCTCAGGTTCCCGGCAATCAGGTGCCGCAACCTCCTCCGTACTACCGCTGGACGGGGCCGAGAGTGCGCTTGTACGCCCCGAGCGAGAAGGTCTCCGGCAAGTTCGTGCACAGCGCTGAGTACATGCGCCTTGCCCTGAACCCCGGCGGCGACTCGGGCGGCACTTGCTTTGGCGACTCCGGTGGGCCCGATCTCCTGGGTGGCACGAACACCGTCCTGGCGGTCAACTCCTACGTAACCAATGTCAATTGCTCGGGCGTCGGCTATTCGGCCCGCGTCGATATCCCGGAAGTTCTGGCCTGGATCAACGGCTTCCTGGAGTAGTGAGCCGATCCACATCAAGAGCGCCAGCGAGAGCCGCCCCGCAGGGCGGCTCTCAGTTTGTAGGCTATCTGATGGGAGAATCTGCGGGGGACGCTCACTTCGTGGCGCTGTTACGCGCAACAAGCGGAGAGAATCACTGCGCGGTGTGGGTGTCCCGTAAGGGGCAACGGGTATCAGCGAAACGACAAGTCAGCCATCCCCTCGGCACAGCACCACAGAAGAGTGCTCATCGGTGTGATACTCGTAGGTCTGGCCCGCTGCCCCCAGCACGATCAGATATCCGGGGGTGATGACCTGGGCGTAGGCCATGCCTGGTTCGGGACAGCCCAGGCTGGTGTCAGACCAGTCCACAGCCTCGACGGAGATCACCGAGATCTCCGAGATGGATATCTCCAACCTCCGGGCCAGGTCCTCTTTCGCCAACTCGACAACACGTCGTGCTTCGGAGGGCAAGGTGGCCTCTGGCGTGCACGTAGGAGTCGGGGCCTGCCCTTCGCCTGTTTGTGAGGGAGTGGGTGTGGCCGTACCTCTGCTCTCATCTCCGCTGGCGGGGCTTGGGGCCGCTCTCGGCGTTGGTTCATAGGGTGGAGCGACCGCAGCCGGGCTGACACGGCATCCCGGCAGCAATGCGGCTGCGACAACAAGAGCTGCGAACACGATGAGAAGACGCTGCATGGGTCGTACCTCTGGTTCTCACTCCTCACCAACAAGACGCTCTCCACGCACCTGTGGTTCCCAGCCGGAGCTAGCGCTTCAGTTGCAACTTTGTCAAAGACGCGTGCTCTCGAAGTACTTGGCCAGCCTGTGGCACGCTTCGTCCAGGTCCGACCCCTCAACGGAACCGTACGACAGCCGCAAGAAGCCTTCCCCGTTTCGGCCGAAGATGCTCCCGGGGACCACAGCCAGGTGGGCACACTCCAGCAGATCCCAGGACAGGGCTATCGAGTCAAGGCAGTCTTCCACCCGTACGAAGGCGTAGTAGGCACCGTCGGTGGGGTGCCATTGCAGACGGGATATCTCTGACAGGCGCTGGGCGATCAATTGGCGCCGCTCGGAGAGGACGGCACGGCGCCTGGTCAGCTCCTCGAGCGGAGTCTTTAGCGCGCCAAGGGCGGCCCTCTGGGAGATGACGGGTGCGCACACGAGCATAGCGTCCTGGACCTTGATTGCCTGTTTTACGAAGTCTGGTTCGGCTATGAGGTAGCCTAGGCGCCAGCCGGCGAGGCTGAAGGTCTTGGAGAAGCTGCCCACGGTGATCACGTGGGAGCGGGCTTCAGGAATGGAGCCCGGACTGAGGTGTTGAGCTCCATCGTAGAGGAAGGCCTGATAGGTTTCGTCGAAAATGACGGCCATCCCCCTGGCCGCCGCGGCACTGGCGATGTGTTCCAGTTCTTCCGGATGGTAGACTGTGCCCGTCGGATTATTGGGGGAGACGACGACCACCGCTCGGGGCTGCATCTTGAAGTACGGTTCCAGGTCGTCGAAGGTCAGTTGGAAACCAGTCTCTTCACGCAGGGGCACCTCCATGGGCACAGCTCCCACGACGCGCAAGCTCATCTCGTGATTGAAGTAGAATGGTGAGGGCAACAGCACCTTGTCGCCCGGCTCCAGGAGGGTGAGCAGGGCCAGAAAAAAGGCCTGGTTGCCGCCAGCCGTGATCACCATCTCTGTTTCAGGGTCGGCCGCGAGACCATTGCGCTCGGCCAGCCATGCGCTCAAAGCCTGACGCAGAGGA
>JBAVWD010000392.1:0-7228 GCA_049697655.1 Anaerolineae bacterium
GGAAAAGGCTCAGATGATCTGGCTGTACGGGGCTGATCCGACGAAGATAGAAGTGATTCCCTGCGGAGTCGACCTGGAACTCTTCTACCCGCGAGCCCGGAGTGAGGCGGAAGCCTACCTTGACATGCCGGTCCATCATAAGATGGTGCTCTTCGTGGGACGAGTCGAACCACTAAAGGGCATCGATGTACTGATCGAGGCTATGGCTCACGTGCTGGAGAAGCACACAGATTTGCGGGACAATATCTGCTTGTGCGTGATCGGGGGCGAGCCCGACGCGGACGCTGCAAACATGGACCGGGAAATGGCACGCCTCCAGGACATGCGCGAGACTCTGGGGATCGCCGACGTGGTGACCTTTCTAGGAAAGAGAGAGCAGGTAGCGTTGCCGTTCCACTACTCCGCTGCTGAGGTCTGTGTAGTCCCGTCCCACTACGAATCGTTTGGGATGGTCGCCTTGGAGGCCATGGCGTGTGGCACGCCGGTCGTCGCTTCGAGGGTCGGTGGCCTCACCTTCACCGTCCAGGACGGCAGCACCGGCTTCCTCGTACCTAATGACGACCCGAAGGCGCTCGCGGAGAAGCTGTCACTCCTGCTGACAGACGAAGCACTGCGGCAGGAGATGGGCCAGAGGGCGGCAACACACGCCAAGCGCTATGGTTGGCCCATTGTCGCGGGACAGATCGTCGCCGCATACCGTGACCTTGTGACCCGCGCTCTTCCCCAGGTGTGTTGCAGAGACAGTCGAGATGCCGCAACGACGATGGGTTGCTGTGAGTAGACCACCATGCTGAGAGCACACGACCCCACAAATCGAAAGGGCCCACCGTAGCAGACAGTGGGCCCCTCAGGTGTTGCCTCTTCGTTCTGTTAGGCCGTCTCCGACCAGTAGACCAGTTCCGGCTTTGCCTCCCCCGTGATCACCTCTTGGGTGATCTCGCACCCCCGAACATTGCCCAGGGAAGGAATCTCGAACATGGTATCTAGCAGAACCTGCTCGATAATGGTCCGCAGACCTCTGGCTCCTGTCTTGTACTCCAAAGCCTTTTCAGCGGCAGCCTCCAAGGCCTCGTCAGTGAAAACGAGCTCTACATTGTCCAGCGCGAGAAGCTTCTTGAACTGCTTCACAATGGCGTTCTTCGGCTCCTGAAGTATCCTGACCATGGTCTCTCTGTCAAGCGGATCCACACTGACCACCATGGGCAACCGCCCCACGAACTCAGGTATGAGGCCATACTTGAGCAAGTCGTCCGCGATCACCCTGCGCAGCAAGTCAGCAGACGTCAGTTCCTGCTTCCCTCGGGCCTCCTTGTCAGTGAAGCCAATCGGTTTCCTGCCTCCCACACGCTCTGCAACGATGTTATCCAGGCCCTCAAAGGCACCACCGCAGATGAAAAGCACGTCCGTCGTGTCCAGCTGTATGAAGTCCTGATGAGGATGCTTCCTACCGCCTTGCGGAGGCACGTTGGCCACCGTACCTTCGATTATCTTGAGCAATGCCTGCTGTACCCCTTCCCCCGACACATCGCGGGTGATGGAGGGATTGTCACCAGCTTTGCGGGCGGTCTTGTCAATCTCATCCACGTAGACTATGCCCTTCTCCGCCCGTGCGAGGTCGTAATCCGCCGCCTGGATCAGTCGCAACAGGATGTTCTCCACGTCCTCGCCGACGTAGCCGGCCTCTGTCAATGACGTGGCATCCGCTATGGTGAAAGGCACGTCGAGTATCCTGGCCAGAGTCTCGGCCAGCAGGGTCTTGCCGCACCCGGTAGGTCCGATGAGGAGTATATTGGTCTTCTGAAGCTCCACATCATTCACAGCCGTACCGGCAAAGACTCTCTTGTAGTGATTGTAGACAGCCACGGACAGCACACGCTTGGCTTGATCCTGCCCGATGACGTACTCATCCAGTCGCTCGCACAACTCCTTAGGTGACAGGATTTTGCCCACGGGTGCCGCGCTCCGAGGAGTAGCTGGTTCCTCCTCTGCGAGTATCTCCCGACACAGCTCGACGCACTCGTCGCAGATGCTAACGGACCCAGGGCCTGCGATCAGGCGTCCCACCTGACTCTGTGGCCTGCTGCAGAAAGAGCAGTACCGCACGTGCTCCGTAGCCACCCCGGACATTGCCCCTAGTCCTCCTCGGCTGGCCCAGTGAGTATCTCGTCAATGATGCCGTACTCCACGCCACCCTCGGCATCCATAAAGTAGTCTCGATCGAAGTCGTGGGCTATCTTCTCCACAGTCTGCCCGGTGTGCCTGGAAAGTATCTCGTGGATCTTAGTCTGCATGCGCAACAGCTCCCGCGCCTGGATCTCCACGTCAGGGGCATAACCGCGCACGCCGCCCCCCGCAGGGTGCATGTGAATCGTGCAGTTCGGGAGACCATACCTCCTGCCCTTCGTTCCGGCGGCCAGAAGGACCGTTGCCAGGCTCGCTGTCGATCCCACACAAATGGTCGACACCGAGGACTTGAGTAGCTGCATGGTGTCATACACAGCCAGCCCGGGATAGATCATTCCCCCGGGACTGTTTATGTAAAGATGTATGTCCTTGTCCGGATCCTCACGGTCGAGAAACAGAAGCTGGGCGATGGTCACGTTCGCCACATTGTCATCGATCGGCGTGCCCAGGAAAACGATCCTCTCTTTGAGGAGAAGAGAGTAGATGTCGTACGCGCGCTCCCCCCTCCCCGTTGACTCTATGACCATGGGAATGAGACTGTGCATGGAACTGCCTCCCACAGAACCTCCACTTGTATGACGGAGAACAATCACCTACGCGGATTCAGCCGCCTCTGGAGACGTGCCCTTGTCGCTCGAGGATTCTTCCCCGTCTGTCACAACAGAACCGACTTTTTCCTCCTGGCCTTCGGTGGCCTCGGGCGGCCCTGCAAGGCGTTGCACCACCTTGCGGCCGTACAACCTGTTTCTGATCTCCTCCCTCATCTGCTCGTTGCCGAGGAGCGCTTCGCGTAGGGCCTCTTTTGCCTGCCCGTACTCTCGCGTCATCCTCGCCACCTCTTGCTCGATGTCCGAATCCTCTACCTGTAACCCCTCCTCTTTGACGAGCTGGGCGAGGATCAAGGACTTGCCCACTCGCTTCTCGGCAGTGGGTCGGAACTCCTCTACCAGATCCTCTACCGTCCTACCCGTGGTCCTCAAGTAGCCGTCCAGGGTGAACCCCTGCTCCTGGAGATCATAGGCCAGTCTTCTCAGCATGGAGTCCAATTCCCTGTTCACGAACGTGGGCGACGAATCGATCTCCGCCTGCTGCAAGATGGTGTGCAAGAGTTGCTCGGCCACGTCATCCTGCTGCTTGGCCTCACGACGCGCATGCAGATCCTGCCTAATGTCTTCTCGCAGCTCACCCACGGTCTCGAGGCCACGCGCCATCTTCGCCAGTTCGTCATCAACCGCAGGACGGCGTTTCTCCTGCAAATCGTGAAGATGTACCCGGAAAGAGACCTCCTTGCCCGCCAGGTCCTTTTCCTCGTAGTCTTCGGGGTATGTCAAGCTGAAGCTCCTGTCCTCCCCGGGTGACATCCCCGCCAGCTTCTGCGCGAAGCCTGCCACGGGCGTATCGCCATTCTCGTTCAACTCATACTCTTGCGCTTCGAACTTCAACACCACACGATCATCGACCGTGCCATCCACATCCAGCACGGCGAAGTCGGATAGCAGCGCTGGTCGGTCCACAGGGACTCGCTCTGCATACTGCTCTTGGAGGTCCTTCAGCGCTTCCTCTACATCTTCCTCTGCGACCTCGACGTCCTCTGTCGTCAGCGGCACGCTGCGGTAGTCTCCTAGCTCCACTAACGGCGGCAGTGACACCGTCATCCGCAGAGCAAGGGGTTCCCATTCAGCGATCTCAAGGTCGTCCAGCTGAATGGGCTCCAGCCCGCTCTCCTTCAGCGCCGCCTCATACGCTGCCTGACCCAGGTCGTCTATCACTTCCCTGACCAAGGCCTCCCGGCCCATGTGGCGTACCACCACACGATGCGGAGCCTTCCCCTTCCGGAAGCCAGGAATCTCCACTCGGGAGGCCAGCCGCCGCGATGCCGTTTTCATGAAAGGATCCAACCACTCCTCGTCCAGAGTCGCGGTTAGCACAGCTTGTCTGTTCTCCAACTCCTTCGTGGCAACTTCCAATGGAACTCGCCGGCCTCCCAAGAACCGTCTTGGCGCCCGGATGCGGCCCCCCTGTTGATCTCTGCGAAACCCAAGCCACCGCCGGGCACCTGGCATACAGAAAAGCGGGCGATGGGATTCGAACCCACGACCTTCTCCTTGGCAAGGAGACGTTCTGCCAGCTGAACTACACCCGCTTGCTAGGCAACTCTCATGGGGAAGGTGGGACTCGAACCCACACGGATTGCTCCACGTGATCCTAAATCACGCTCGTCTTCCAGTTCCGACACTCCCCCCACGGAGTTATTATACCATGAACGGGCTCCGTGTTCAACTCTTCGCCCACTGTGCCTTCAGCGGAGATGGTAGCGGCGACTGGCGCGAGACCCATTACCTGGGCGACAGCCCGAGCTCCGGCGCGCTTCGCTGCTACCTGGGTTCAGAACACCCTGACCCCCGGGCCTCCACCACGCCTAGCCTGTTATCACCACTGATCGTGGGTGTGTACAGTGTCGCCAGACCCTCCTGGCTCACTCCAGGCGCAGGTCACTATGGCACCTCGCCTAGAGGACGCCAGATTTCCGCGGCGCTATTGCCTCTGCTCAATGCCGTCGTACGAAATCGAAGAAGTTCTTGAAAATGCGATCCTGACTGCCGTCGTCTACGTCGTATCCTCTGCGGGCCATCTCCTCGCCGTCGATCCCAAGGTCAGCCAACCACGGAGCACCCAAGAGCACTGATTCGGCCAGGGAGGCGTTGTAGTGAGGATTGGATTGCACCCCCCACACAGGGAGATCCCGATACCGAAAGACCTGAACCGGACACAAGTCAGACGAAGCGAGGTTCACCCCTCCGGGTGGAAGCTCAATCACCTGGTCCCAGTGCCATAGGAAAGCATAGAACCGTGGTCCGACACCCTGCAACAGGGGATCCTGAAGGCCATCCTCGTTCACGGTCACTTCAAGCCATCCCACTTCGAACTGCTGGCTCCTTTCCACTCGGCCTCCCAGCCAGTGAGCCAGCAACTGATGTCCGAGGCAGATGCCAAGAACGGGAACTCCACCGTCGATGGCCTCCAGAACCCTTTCCCTCTCCGGCTGGAAGAAGGGAACCTTGTCGAACTGACTTGGCGGGTGCTCGCCGCCCGAGAGAATGACAGCGTCAAAAGCCGTCAGGTCAGGAACCTCTTCTCCCGCGTAGGCAAGTATTGGCACCGATGAAGCGTCGTTTTCGGCCAGTACCCGGTCCACCTGGAAGAAACGAGATGGCCCGTGAAGGACCACTGCCACCTCCAGGTGCCCGCGCGGGGTAGAAGTTGGCTCTGGCGTGGGCGTCGGGGTGCTGGTCGACGTAGGCGTGGGCGACGGTGTAGAAGTCCTCGTGGGGGTGGAAGTCGGGTAGGCCGTGTGGGTGGGAGTCGGTGTGGGCGGAGGCGGTGGATCGAGAACCGCACACGCCGCAGCGAGCGGTAGAGCCAGAAACAGGCCGAGCCAGACCGGGAACAAAGTGACCCTACGCATCCCCCCTTTCCGCCTCCACTCACCACAAAACAATCTCTACTCATTCTACCACACCGGGACCGTCCTCAACCAGCCAACAGTACCCACAACAGACCATCTCATGCCTGCCAGGAGCCTGCCGTTCGCATCACCGCCATTAAAGTCACGGGTCGAGCCTCTGAGTGGGTCAAGATGGTCCGGCCAGTGTTGTCCCTCAAAGATCCCACTAAGCCCGGGTTGGCCCTGCAGATTCCCAGAGCCGGCGAAGCAGGTCGAGCAACTGAGGGAGAGTCGCCAGACAGCCGTCGGGCCGAGGCACACCCAGGACCTCGCGCGCAGAAGTCACGGCCGCATAGGCGTCTCCTCGGCCTGCTCCTTCAGTGTTCTCCTCAAGCCCTAGATCGACCGCCGCGCCTGTCATGAGTTCCTTGACCTCGCGCGGTGTCAGTCCCGGATCAGCCTCCAGAAGAAGTGCGGCTACTCCTGATGCGTGGGGCGTAGCCATGCTTGTACCCGAGGCCTCTGTATACTCCAAGTCCAAGGGGCTACCCAGGGATGTGTCGCTGGCGCGGCAAGACACTATGCCTGAGCCCGGGAACAGCAGGTCCGGCTTCACACGGCCGTCCGAGGTTGGCCCACGTGAAGACGCCTGCAAGACCGTGTCGTCGTCGGCAGAAGCACCCACAGTGATGACCAATCGCGCACAGCCTGGCGCTCCGATGGTGCCTGGGCTGGGCCCAGAGTTCCCCGCCGCGGTGCAGATCACGAAGCCTCGCTCAACCACCAGGTCGCAGGTCTCGGACAGGGCGTCGCTGCCATCGCCTGGAGGTGGACCTGAGAGGGAGAGGTTTATGACATGGACGTTCTGCTTCACGGCCCAATCGATGCCGGCCATGACGTCGCTCATGAACGCCAGCCCCTGTCGATCAAGCACCTTGGCCACGAATAGTGTGGAACCTGGCGCGACGCCTGTGAACTTCCCTCCACGTGCTCGGCCATCCCCGCAGGCGATGCCAGCCACGTGAGTACCATGACCATTGACATCCCCGACGCCCTCGCCTGTGAAGTCGGCCATTCCGCCGATCCGTCCGCCAAAGTCAGGGTGCTCCAGATCAATACCAGTGTCGAGCACAGCGATGCCGACGCCGGCCCCCGTATACCCCTCATGCCACACGCGCGGCGCCCCGATCAAGGGCGCGCTCACGTCGAGACACGTCCGCACGCGCAAGTCCGGCCAGATTCGTTCCACATCGGGCTCCTCGCTGAGCGCCTGGATCTCCGCCGGTGCTGCCGATAGGGCTACCGCTGGCATCACGGTGAGCACCCTGGATGGCCGCTGGGGCAACTTCGCCGCCTCGATGGCCTTGGACTTGGCCACGTGCTCTCGGTACTTGACGATCACGCGGAGACGAGGCTCCTCGCCTCGCGACGTCATCTGTTTGGCCAAGACCTGATGTATCTTGCCTCCGCGCAGCATACTCCCCTCTCCACAGGATGGTTCCAACCTTGGTGCGCTCATATCGATCCCCAGACCATGCAACTGCGGGCTGTCAACCCCGGCCTATGAGCTGGTCTTCGCAGTGCACGTGGCCCATACGC
>JBAVWD010000393.1:0-2681 GCA_049697655.1 Anaerolineae bacterium
ACCGTCAGCAGCCACGACCACGTCGGCTCGGATCTCGTCCTCCCAGGCCATGACGATGCCCACCACCTTGCCATCCTCCACAAGCACGTCGTCCACCCGACACTTGGGCAGGATGAAGGCGCCTGCTTCCGCAACCTTGTCACCCAACCACCGATCGAAAGTAGAGCGAAGGATGGTGTAGCTGTGGTATGGCTCCTCCCGGAACCTGTTGCTGTCCAGTGTTATGGCTGTGGAGCAATCTTCTGCCAGCATGGTGAGTGTTTCCCTGGTGACGTGTCTCTCCAGTGGAGCGTCGTCCCACAGATCGGGCAGATAGTGCCGGAGAGGATGCATGTAGATCCTGCCACCTGTGACGTTCTTGGCACCAGGATAGTCTCCGCGCTCCACGACCACCGTGTCAACACCCGCCTGCGCGAGGACATACGCTGCGGATAGCCCTGCCAGCCCAGCCCCCACAACAACAACTTCTACCTTCTCTTCAGCCGCATCACTCACCCTCTGCCACCTCTCTCAACCCCCTCGGATAGCGACGAGCAAGATCGACGTACACATGCTTATAGCTACCCCACAGCTCTCTCCACTCCTCCTTCGTATCGCCTATCACCTTGGCAGGCACACCAACCGCTACCTTCCCCGGGGGGATTTCAGTGCCCTGGGTAATCACGGCGCCCTCGCCGACAGCAGCCCACTCCCCCACCTCAGCCCAGTCGCTGATGATGGCTCCCATCCCCACCACGGCGTAGTCGTGCACAGTGGCGGTATGGATGATCGAGCCGTGACCCACTGTTACGTAGTCACCTATGCGTGTCACCTGGTGCGGCCGAGCGTGAATAATGCAGTTCTCTTCTATGCTCGTTCCCCTACCGATGATGATCTCACCATAGTCGCCTCTTATCCGAGCGCCCGGTGCGACGAAGCACTCATCGCCGATGGTCACCAACCCGATGATGTCAGCTGACGGATGCACGTACACGTTCTCACCAAGTCTGGGCACCCTGCCCTCAAACGCACATATCGTCACTGCGGACCGGCCTCCAGCACACGGGGAACGCCACCGAACGACGCCCATGGGAAGACGGCACCAGCCACCAATCGCGGTGGGAGATGATCATCGTGGCTGGATCAGTACTGCAGACACACTGCCAGGGGGGACTTGCATCCCCCCTGGCATCTCGAGCTAACCAGCGGGTCCTATCTCAGGCACGCCGAAGGAGACCTCAGCGTCCTAGTGACCCTCCTGAGAACCACGATACGGCACAGCCTCGTCGCCGAACCAGTCACGGCCCATGATGATCTTCATCACGTGATAGCCGCCCTCGGCACCCACCAGGTAGGACATGGTGCCGCGCAGTGACATCTCCAGCGGGGTCTCCTTGGTGTAGCCGAATCCACCGTGGTACATCATGCCGTTCTTCGCCACGCGCACTCCCAACGGAGGAGAATAGCACTTGCACAAGGCGATGGTGCGGTTGATATCACGGTAGTCAACCTTGGATTTGTCCTTGCGGGCCCGGTCGATCAACCAGGCACCCCTCTGGAGCATGAGCTTGAGCATCTCCAGCTCGGCCTTGTCGTCCACCATCTCGAAGGAGATACCCTCAAAGTTGATCAAGGGCCTGCCGAAGAGGATCCTTTGCTTGGTGTAGTCGCGGCTGATATCCAGGCACTTCTCGGCGCCTCCCAGGCAAGCGGCGGATACCACGGCGCGGGCGACGTTGAAGCCCGTCATGTTGACGTAGAAGCCCTTATTCTCCTCGCCCAGAATGTACTTCTTCGGGATCTCCGCGTCCTTGTAGATGAACCCACCAGTGGAGAGGCCCATACGACCCATGTCGGAGTAGGTGGTGTAGCTCGTGCCCTTAGCGTTGGCAGGGAACCAGGCGAAGGTCGCTCCCTTGTAGCCTTTCTCGGGCTGGGTCAAGAACAGAGTGCAGTGTCCACCGCCCCTCTCAGTGGCCTCACGGACGCCACTGATGTAGGCCTTCTCGCCGTTGATGATCCAGCTCTTGCCGGTGTCCTTGGTGGCAGCCAACTTGATATTGGCCAGATCCGACCCTCCGCCGGGCTCTGTCGTACTGATGCCCATGAACCACTCACCGGAAGCCACCTTGGGGAGTATCTCCTCCTTGGCCTCTTCCGTGCCGTAGTCCACCATCAGCATGGACCAACCGATGCACAGCAAGGTGTAGACGGGGAGCGACATGCTCAGTTCCCCTCGGGCGAGCTCGAAGATCGTGTTTACTGCGTATTGCATCTCCTCGCCCGGGACGGCACAGCCGCCGTACTGCTCAGGAATGGTGATGCCAAAAATACCCAAGTCGGCCATCTTGTCGATGATCTCGTTGGGTATGCGGTGCCATTCCTCGTCTATCTTCCTGGCTATCGGCTCCAGCTCTTGCACGGCGAACTCCCTGACCGTCTGCTTCCAGAGTTCCTGCTCAGGAGACACTGTGAAATCCATCAGACACTACCTCCCTCAATTTTTTTGATTTTGACGAAAACCGACTTATTATAGCACAGGTATTGATAGCTGTCAAATCTGGCAGTGCCCGACACAGAAGTGCCAGGTTTCGTCGTTGCGGGGATCTGCTCCTGCACGGACCGCAAAGGAATCCTACCTGAGTGTCATGGGGAGCATCGTTCCCAGCGGCACCGCTGAGATGAATGGAGTGGCCTCGAAG
>JBAVWD010000394.1:0-12146 GCA_049697655.1 Anaerolineae bacterium
CGCCAAGATCATCGCCGTGGGCGACATTCCCTATACTATCAGCGGCAAGAAGGTGGAGCTGGCAGTGCGTAGGGACATCCACGGACAAGAAGTGAAGAACAAGGATGCTCTGGCCAACCCGGAATCGCTGGATCTGTACGTCGACTTGCCCGAGCTAGGGACCTGACCTGCCCCGCCGGACGAAAGGCACGCGGCGCGAAGGCCAGCGTGCGTCAGAGCATCAACCAGAGAGCCAATGCCAGCGCCCCCCTCACGGGCGAGGGGGCTTCGCTGTGCTCCGGACATCGCTCGGGGTCGCAGCCCACAGACGCTGACCGCCATGAGCGAGGGCGCACAGAAAAGGGGCCAGCTAAGGGAGAGCGTTGAACTTTGTTGGACCCTGCCCTATAATTGCGGCCAATCGTTGACCCCCACGGCTTCTTTGGCAGGCCGAGGAGTGAGGCACCTTGATGGTGGCAGCCCCAAGAACTGAGTGTGAATCATGCTTGACCTGAGATTCATTCGAGAGCACGCAGACGAGGTCCGCGAAGCCCTCGTCAAGCTCCATGAGACAGCTCCCATAGACGAGATACTGGCCCTGGATGTCAGGAGACGGGAGTTGCTGGCCGAGGCCGACTCCCTCAAACATCAGCGCAACGTGGTCTCCCAGAAGATCGGCCGCATGAAGGAGAAGGATCAGGCGCTGATCGAGGAGATGCGGGAAGTGGGGACTCGCATCAAGGAGCTGGATGTGGAACTCAGCCAGGTCGAGGTTGATCTGAACGGCTTCCTTCTCCTGGTGCCAAACATGCCCGACCCGTCGGTGCCTGCGGGGAAGGACGAAAGCGAGAACGTGCTGGTGCGCACCGTTGGCGAGCCTCGCCAGTTCGATTTCGAGCCGCTACCTCATTGGGACCTGGGCCCCACCCTGGACATCATCGACTTCGACCGTGGCGTCAAGATCTCCGGCACCCGCTTCTACGTGCTCAAGGGTCTGGGGGCCGGATTGCAGCGCGCCCTCATCAGCTGGATGATCGATGTGCACGTCAAGGAACATGGCTACACTGAGGTCTATCCCCCCTTCCTGGTCCAGAGCAAGTGCCTGGTCGGCACAGGGAATCTGCCGAAGTTTGCCGACAACCTGTACCGGTACGAGCCCGATGACCTGTGGATGATCCCCACGGCCGAGGTGCCGGTCACCAATCTCCACCGGGAGGAGATCCTTCCTCCGGGGTCTTTGCCCATCAAATACGTTTCCTACACCGCCTGCTTCCGTCGGGAGCAGATGTCGGCGGGAAGAGACACCAGGGGCATCAAGCGGGGGCACCAATTCGACAAAGTGGAGATGGTTCGGATCGTTGATCCGGAGACCTCTCACCAGCATCTTGAGGAACTGGTGAGTGATGCCGAACGGATAGCTGAACTGCTGGAGATCCCGCATCGTGTGGTGGAGATGTGCACCGGTGACCTGGCCTTCTCGGCGATGAAGAAATACGACGTGGAGATGTGGGGGCCGGGCGTCAAGGAATGGCTGGAGGTTTCCAGTTGCAGCAACTTCGGGGATTTCCAGGCCCGCCGAGCCAGCATTCGCTACCGTCCCGAACAGGGGGAGAAGCCCCGCCTCGTGCATACGCTCAATGGCTCGGGCCTGGCTTTGCCCCGCGTGATGATCGCCGTTTTGGAGAACTACCAGCAGAAGGACGGGAGCATCGCCATCCCGCTGGTGCTTCAGCCTTACATGGGTGGCCTGGAGGTCATCTCCGGCGCAGGCTAGGGTCCGGGGTGTGCCTGCATCCTCGGATTAGTGCTGTCTTGGACTGTCAGCAGGACACCATAAGTGGCCTTGGAGTTGTGGAGGCCATGCTACCTGGAGAGAAGGAGGAGACATGCTCAGAAACTCGATTCGGATAGCCAGGATCGGTGGCATCTCCATTAACATCCACGTAAGCTGGATCCTGATCTTCATCCTGGTCACGTGGACCCTGGCCGCTGGTTATTTCCCCCAGAACTACCCGCACTGGTCACCGGCACTGTCTTGGTCGATCGGCGTGATCACCAGTATCCTCTTCTTTGTCTCCGTGCTGCTGCACGAATTGGCTCACTCCTTCGTGGCCAGAGCGCGGGGCCTTCCTGTCCATGACATCACCCTGTTCATTTTCGGCGGTGTCTCGCAGTTAGAGGAGGAGCCTCAGACTGCCGCAACTGAGTTTATCATGGCCCTGGTGGGACCGCTGACCAGCATCGTATTGGGAGTCTGCTTCGGGGCGATGTCGCTGACGGCGAGCGGGGTCAATGAGCCATTGGCTGCCCTGGGTATGTACCTCGGTCGGATCAATGTTGTGCTGGGGCTCTTCAACCTCATCCCCGGTTTTCCCCTGGATGGCGGCAGGGTATTGCGTTCCATCGTCTGGCAGGTCACTGGAAGCCTGCAGAGGGCGACCCGCTGGGCCTCGTTGGTCGGGCAGGCGGTCGCCTATCTCTTCATCCTTGCCGGAATATGGTTCATCTTCACCGGCGACTGGGTGAGCGGCCTGTGGATCGCGTTCATCGGCTGGTTCCTGGACAACGCGGCCAGCAGCAGCTACCGCCAGTTGACTGTAAGGAACCTCCTGGTCGGACACAAGGTCAGGGAGGTCATGAGTCGCGATTGTCTGGAGGTTAGCCCCGAGCTGACCCTAGCGAGCATCGTCAACGAGCACGTGCTGCCCACGGGTACTCGCTGCTTTCCTGTGGTCGAGGGTGGTGTGGTGCGTGGGCTCCTTACTTTGCACAACATCAAAGGAGTCTCCCAGGACCGCTGGGCGTCTACCACGGTCCGGCAGGTGATGACCCCGTCGGATGGCCTGAAGAAGGTCGGTCCCGATGAAGAGTTGTGGACGGCCATGCAGAACATGACCGAAGAAGGTGTCAATCAGTTGCCTGTGATGGACGATGGGCACCTACTGGGCATGTTGGGTCGCGACAACATCGTATCCTTCATCAGGGTTAGAGGCGAGTTGGGTATCTAGTCTCTCCCCCAGGCAGCCTCTTTCATCGCGGCAAGAGAGGGCCAACATGGCGGAGATGCCCAAGGAGCTCATGGACTTGGTCAATAGTGTTCCTCTCTGTTACCTGGCCACCGCGAGTAGGGACGGTGTCCCCGATGTAGCGCCCGTGGCCACGACGGTCGCTATGGACGCCAACACCCTCGTCATGGCTGTGACCGCCCAAGGAAAGAGCGCATCCAACATCCGCGAGAATCCCAGCGCTGCCCTCGTCGTGCACTCAGCCGCTCCCACCAGGACGCAGGCTTCACTGAATAGCATATCACGAGTTCTGGGAGCGCAGTCTAAGGGCAGGGCGATCATCCTCACTTCAGGTGACGCCCACGAACAGGCGAGGAGGAGGACTGCCGAATCTCTGGGTCCAGAGGCGCGGGATACCTTCGACGCGACCGTTGTCCTCAGGGTTGATGAGGTCTTCTCTCTAGTCCCGGGGTCCCGAGACGGGAGCCCGACTCACTAGGTGACCGTGGCACCCATCACCTGGTTGCCCTTCGCTTCCCCAGACGCTCAGCATAGGTGTCGTAGCGGCGCTGTTCTGGTACATCAGTGCTCCGGCAAGCAGTGGAGGAGCAGGGTGACCCCGTCAATGCAGGCTGGTCGTTCGTGTCGGCCGCACGAGCGCCTGGCGGCGGTGGTGGAATAGCCAGCAGGGGAGCCACGCGGGGAGGTGGAATGGTACGTGGACGAATGTGAGAGTGAGAACGGGTCCGGCTTCTCAAGCTTCGCTGAGGCTGTCAGCGCCCTCTTCGAGGCCGTGAAAGGGGCCAGGAGCGCGTTGATCCTGACCCACGACGATCCTGACCCGGATTCCATGGCCAGCGCTTTGGCCCTGGCTTACCTGTTCGAGGAACGTCTGGGTCTCAAGGCCACTCTGGCTCATGGGGGCATTATCGGACGTGCCGAGAACAAGGCTATGGTTCGTCTCCTATCCATTGAGCTTTGGCCTCTCCACGAGTTGGATCTGGCGCAGTACGATGCGGTCGCGCTGGTGGACGGCCAGGCCGGCGCGGGGAATGTTCGTCTGCCGTCCCAACTCACCCCTACTGTGATCATTGACCATCATTCTGACGTCAGCTCAGACCTGGCGGGGGTGCCGTTCGTCGATATCCGCGGAGCGTGCGGAGCGACCTCCACTATCTTGACCGGCTATCTGAGGGCCGCGGGGGTGACCCCGGATCGACGCACTGCCACGGCCCTCTTCTACGGGATCAAGGCGGACACCATGGGCTTGGCCCGGGCTGCCGGAGAGGCCGATGTGGATGCCTACCTGTACCTGCTTCCCCTTTCCGACACCAGGATTCTGGCGCAGATCGAGCACGCCCAGGTCCCCTTGGCTTATTTCGAGGCCTTTGAACGCGCCCTTGAGCGCACCCTCATTTACGACGATGTGGTAGTGTGCAACCTCGGCTCCATGGATTGGCCCGACTTGGCGGCTGAGATGGCCGATTTCTTGTTGCGCTGGGAGGGTGCTCGCTGGATCATCTGTATGGGTCTCTACGAGGATGAAGTGGTAATCTCGGTACGCACCAATGATCTGGAAGCAAACGCGGGGGAGGTGGTGCGAGCCGTGGTCGATGGCCTGGGCACGGGAGGTGGGCACGGGCTGTTGGCCGGTGGCAGAGTGCCCCTCGACGCCAGATCTCCAAAAGACGTGGTGCGAGCGTTGCGGCGCCGTTTCCTCAGGCAATTGGCGAGAGAGGGATATGAAGGCAAGAAGCTAGTGTAGGCTCTGTACGGCGGGCAGTCTCCTCTCAGCTATGACAGATCCCTCGGCTTAGTCTGTCTCCCCTGGTCTAGATCCCCTTTTGCCGCCTCGACAGTCGTGCCTTCTGCCTCTCATGGCCTTTGGCGATACGCTGCCTCTCATCCTCTGACTCCGCGATGAGAGGTGGCACCTCACGGGGTTGGCCGTCGCCATCCAATGCCACGTACACCAGGTACGCGGTGTTGGTGTGAGTCTTGTCGCCAGTGAGAGGATCCTCAGCCTCCACCAGCACCTCTACCTCCATCGATGTGCGGCCGACATATCCGAGTGCTGCGGTGAGCGTCACCAGGTTGCCCACGTAGATGGGCGACAGGAAGGTCATGGAATCCACAGCTACGGTAACCACGATGCTGCGACTGTGTCTGACGGCCACGATGGCGCCAGCGTCGTCCACCAGCTTCATGATCACCCCACCGTGGACATTGCCGGTGACATTGGCATCGGTGGGCAGCATCACCTGGCTGATGGTGACCTGGGAGTCGCTAATCCGCTTTCCTTGTTCGGCCATCAACTGTCTCCATTACTCTATTATACCACAACGGTATGGCCCCGTGGTCCAGGGTTAACGCCCGGAGGTGTTCTTGCCGGGCGGCTTCATGATTTCTACATGGATCGTTAACCGGGAACACACAATTCGTCGGTAAGATGAGAGTTGACTAGGAATGGGAGGTGCACATGTTCAATAAGTCCAAGCTCAACTTCGTCGTGGATGCGATGATACTGGTAGCTTTCCTCGCAGCCGCAGTCTCGGGTATCGTATTGCTCACCCAGCCGCACGGAGGATTCCAGGGTGGCCGTAACCCCAACTTTGGACAGGCGGTGCTGTCGCTGAGTCGCGACGGCTGGAACGATGTCCACGTCTGGGGCAGTCTGGCTCTGATTGCCGGGATCGTGGTCCACCTGGCTCTCCACTCTAGGTGGATTGTCTGCATGGCGAACAGGTTCACTGCTTCTGGAGAGCGCGGTGCCGCACTGGGTAGGGCGCAGCCGGTGCCGGTTGTGGTGACCGACCTAGACAACTGAGAGGCGCGCCCGTCCTCTCCGCGCCGATGGATACTCGCGCAACCAGCCCCGCACTCAGGTTCGGGGCTTCTCCTGTATCCTGGGCGGCGGCAGGCGCCCCTGGCCCGAGGGACTGCCTTGATGCCCACAGGCTGGAGAGTCGGCCCTGAAGCACGTCACGCTGCGACTCGTTGTGCTGGGCAACTCCGGGTGGTATAATTTTGTTGTGGCTGAACTTGTGTGAAGCAGGTTCCAAGACCTGGTAGGAGTAGATGAAAGGACCGTTGCTGATCGTATCGCTCATGGTGCTCTTGGGCACTGCGCTGGCCGCCTGCGCCGGTGGGACGCAGCCTGAGAGTTCATCTACCCAGGCACCGCTGCCTTCCAGCGCCGCAACGGGGAGTGAGACACCTGCGCCCAGCGCTTCGTCGCCGACGCTGGCGCCGTCGCCGACCGCCACGTTCACACCCACGCCAAGCCCCACGCCGGTGCCGACGCCGCTGCCTGTGCCAGAGGGAGTAATCAGCATCATGCTCCTGGGTGGGGATAGACTCCCGGGCCAGGTGGGTTGGCGTACCGACACCATGATCTATGTGCGTATAGACCCGGCCACCAAAGTAGTGGGGATGCTGTCCATTCCCCGGGATCTATGGGTCTACATACCCGGGTATGGGTACGATCGCCTTAACACCGCGGACTACACGGGAGAGAGTCAGGGCTATCGCGGCGGAGGCCCCGCGCTGCTCAACGAGACGCTGCTCTACAACCTGGGCATACGGTTCGACCACTACGTCCGAGTCAACTTCGAAGGCTTCCAGCGTATCATAGACATCCTAGGGGGAATCGACGTAGATGTCGAATGTGCAGTGGAGCTATGGGGAGCTGATCCTGACAACCCAGGTGGGTGGAAGAAGATCGGCTACGTCCCGGCTGGGATGCAGCACCTGGACGGGCTGACCGCGCTGAGGTACGCCCAGTGTCGGTACAACACGCCGGTGTTCGATCGGGACCGACGCCAGCAGAAGGTGTTGTTCGCCGTCCGTGACAGGTTGATGGAACTGGGCATCCCCGGTCTTCTTCCTCGCGCGCTCGAGTTGCTGGTCACGATGAGGGACATGGTCCAGACCGATCTCAGTCCCACGGGGATTACAAGCTTGGCACAACTGGTGCCGGAGGTCCCGCCCTCGAATGTGAACAGGGCCAACATTGACCTCAGCATGGCGTCCCAGTGGACGACGCCTGAGGGGGCCTGGGTGATGCTCCCCGATCGCGAGAAGATCGCCCTGGTCATCATGGGCATGCTCGATCCTCCATCGGAGGAGGTCAGCTTGCTCAAGCAGGAAGGTGCCAGGATTGTGGTGTGGAATGGCACGCCCAGGGAGGGCTGGGCGCGGCAGGTAGCAGACCGTCTGGAATTGCGAGGGTTTCAGATCATGGAGTTCGCCCCCGCTGACAGGACTGACTATGCCGAGACGCTGATCATCAGCTACGCTGACAAACCTTACACTGTGCAAAATCTGCAGGCGTACCTGGAAGTCAAGGACGAAAACGTGCGGCGTGAGCCCGGTGCCTCTAGCGAGATGGACGTGCTCGTCATCTTGGGGGATGACTTCCATACGATCTGTCCTGAGTGAAAACCCTCCGTGAGTCGCCAATCCTCACCAAGGTGTTGGCCAAGGGGGTCGAGGCACCGTACTGCTGCTAAGGGAGGAGCGGGGCTTCCTCTATGTCAGGCGAGCGGCCAGCACTGGAGTCCTGTGTGAAGAAGAAGTGGTTTGCCCTCTTTCTGACCGTCTGGCTGTGCCTGGCTGCCCAGGTGACTCACGTTCCCACCGCAGCGGGGTCCGGCTCACTCCTTGGTTGGGTACCTGCTAACAATGAGGGCGCTTCTCCCAGGGTCCCTCTGGGGTCTGTGGAGAGAATCTCCCTTCCGTCCCCTTCACTGATCGAGCCTGGGGTTGTGCACATCATGCTTCTGGGCACCGATCGTCGCCCGCCCGCCGGCGGTTGGCGCACGGACACCATGATCCTCGTTTCCATTGATCCCGCAGAGCGGAGCGTGAGTATGGTTTCCATACCCAGGGACCTCTATGTCGATATTCCGGGCCACGGCAAGACTCGCATCAACATGGCCGACAACTTCGGGGAAGCAGAGCACTATCCCGGCGGTGGGCCTGCCTTGCTGAGGGAAATGCTGGAGGAGAACCTCGGCTTGACCTTTGACCGCTACATACGCATCGACTTCCAGGGCTTCGCGGAGATGATCGATTTGCTAGGCGGCATCGACGTGGACGTGCGCTGCCCGACGGAGCTGTGGGTTCCGAACATGAAGTCCCCGGGCGAGTATCTGCTGTGGCGCAGTTTCTCCGCCAGCATGCAACATATGGATGGCGAACTGGCCCTGATGTACTCGCGCTGCCGCGCCCATACAGCCGTTTTCGACCGCGATCGAAGACAGAGGGAGGTGCTTCTGGCCATCCGCAATCGGGTGCTGGAGTTGGGCGTCCCCGGATTGCTGCCGAAGCTATTCCAGCTGTTGGACACCATGAGGCTGCACGTGCAGACGGACCTGGAACCAGCCGAGATAGTAGCTTTGGCACGACTGATGCTGGCAAATGCCCCGTACCACGTCAGCCAGAGCATGATAGACCTCTCGGTGGCGCCTCAGTGGCCCACCGCCGACGGGGCGTGGGTGATGCGTGCAGACAGGCGCCTCGTCAAGGAGTTGGTGGGGAGGCGCATGAAGCCGCCCTCCTGGGAGGAGCAGAGGCTGGCCGCCGAGGGTGTGCGGATCGCCGTGGACAACGGGACCACCGTGGAGGGGTTCGCTGCTCAGCTTGCCGACCGCCTGAGATCGGGCGGCTACGATGTGGTAGAAGTGGGCAAGGCTGACAGACTGGACCATGGAGAGACCATCATCGTTAGCTACGTGGGAGCGAGCTTCACGCTGGAACGATTGCGACAGTATCTTGGCGTGGGCGAGGACCATGTCCGCTACGAACCTGATTGGTTGAGCGATGTGGCCATCAGGGTCGTTGTGGGCCATGATGCGCAAAGGCAGTGCCCTTAGGAGAAGAGGGAGGGCGCATGAGATCGCGTGACTGGCGGGAGAGGTGTGGAGGGAAGCTGACGACAGCACGAGAGGCCCTGAGACTCGTCAGGCGGGGCTGCTCCGTGTTCATCGGCTCTGGGGCCGCGGTCCCGCAGCTTCTGGTGACCGAGCTTTCTAAGATGTCGGCAGATCTGGCAAATGTCAGATTGATCCACGGTCTGACCCTAGCGTTGACCCCCAACACCGAGTCTGAGTTCGGTGACCTGTTTCGCCACGATGTTCTGTTCATCGGGGACGAAGTGAGAGACGCAGTCTGCCAGGGTCGCGCTGACTACACCCCTGTCTTCCTATCAGAGGTCCCGGGTCTATTCGCCTCCAAGAGCATCCATCTCGACGTTGCCCTGATACAGGTTTCGCCTCCCGATGAGCGTGGCCTGTGCAGCTACGGAGTTTCGGTGGATGTGGTCAAGGCCGCCGCGGAGAATGCTCGTCACGTCATCACCGAGGTAAACCCCCGCATGCCAAGGACCTGGGGAGAGAGCTTCATCCACGTGGATCAGATCGCTGCCATGGTGGAGAACGACGCTCCCCTTCCGGAACTGTACTTCCCGCCACCCGATGAGGTGTCGCACAACATCGGCAGGAACGTGGCCAGCTTGGTAGACGATGGGGCCACGATCCAGATGGGCATCAGCAAGATTGCCCGGTCGATTGCTCCCTGCCTGGAGAAGAAGAATGACCTGGGAGTGCACACGGAACTGGTGTCAGATTGGATCGTCGACCTCATTCAGAGTGGGGTCGTGACCAATGCTCGTAAGACGTTGGATCGAAAGAAGGTGGTCACGAGCTTCTGTCTGGGCACGAGACGTCTGTACGATTTCGTGGACGACAACCGCGACTTTGAGTTTCGTCCCTGCGACTACACAAACGACCCGTCGATCATCAGTCAGCAGGAGAACATGGTCGCCATCAACTCCGCGCTGGAGATAGACCTCACGGGCCAGGTCTGCTCGGATTCGCTGGGGCAGGTATTCTACAGCGGCCTGGGGGGTCAAGTGGACTTCATCAGGGGGGCGGCCAGGGCCAAGGGCGGCAAGCCCATCATAGCCCTACCATCCACGGCGGCGGGGGGCGCCATGTCTCGCATCGTGCCGAGCCTGTCCAAAGGGGCCGGGGTGATGATCACCAGGGGCGATGTGTACTACGTGGTTACCGAGTATGGCATTGCCTACCTCCATGGCAAGAATGTCCGCGAGCGCGTACTGGCTCTGATAAGCATAGCCCACCCCAGGTTCAGGGAACAGCTGCTGGAAGAGGCCAAGTCGAACGTGTACATCTATGGAGACCAGTTGATCCCCGTGGGCATATACCCGTCAGATCTAGAGACGACCTCCGTTTTCAGGGGAGAGGTGGTTTACTTCAGGCCGATCAAGGCCACCGATGAGTACATGATGCAGGACTTCTTCTATAGCCTGTCGGATCGCAGCATCTACCAGAGGTACTTCACTCCGCTGCGTGCCATGCCCCATCACACCGTTCAGGTTATGACCACTATCGACTACAAAGAGGAGATGGCCATTGTCGGCCTGGTGCGCAGGGAGGGCCGGGAGCGCATCATCGCCGTGGGAAGGTACGGCCTCTTGAGGGACTCTTCGGAGCGGGCTGAGATGGCTTTCACGGTGCGAGACGACTATCAGAACATAGGCATCGGCACCTTCCTTCTGAACTATCTGGCCGAGATCGGCACTGGGCGCGGCGTGAAGGAGTTTACCGCCGAGATCCTGGAGAATAACGGCCCCATGCTCGCCATTCTGAACAGGGCTCACCAGCCCGTGCAGTGTGTCTATGACGATGGAGTCTACATCGCCACCATGAAGCTGGAGGAGCATGGCTAGAATCTTGATAGTCGACGATGATCCCGATTTTGTGCGCTCCACCGGGCGGGTTCTACAGCCGCACGGGTATCAGGTTAGTGCGGAGTCAGACAGCAATGAGGCGCTGGCCCTCATGGAGCGTTCCAGGCCGGACCTGCTGTTGCTTGACGGCGCAATGAGGGAGGGCAGCGACAGTGTGGGTCTCATGGAGTGCATGTCACGTAGCAAACACTTGAGGGATGTCCCGGTAGTATTGATCACCTCGATGCCCGCGACGCCTCATGTCCCCGACGGGCGCGTTGAGGACCTGCCCTGCTTGTCGAGGTCTGCGACACCAGACACGCTCTTCGAGGTTGCAGCCGAGCACACGACGAGGACTGCTTTTGTCTACTCACCCCGCTATGCCCAATATGACTACGGCCGAGACCATCCGCTAGAGCCTCGCAGGCCTTTGGAGGCTGTGGAACTGTGTCGCAAACATGGTCTGCTGGACAAGCCCTGGATTGACGTCTGCGAGCCTCAGCCGGCCGAAGTAGAAGAGATGGCAGCGTTCCACGGTTGGGACTACCTGGCCGCCCTGCAGGAGGCCAACGATGGTCTCTTCAAGGAGAGGATGATCGAGTTCGGGCTGGGCACGGTGGACTGCCCGGTCTTTCCCGGCGTGTATGACTACTCCGCTCTGGTCACAGGCGGTACGCTGCTGGCGGCGAGTCTTGTCGAGGAGACCAGATACGATCTGTCCTTCAACCTGGCGGGGGGCTTTCACCATGCTCAGCATCGAAACGCAGAAGGCTTCTGCTATGTGAACGACGTCGTTATCGCCATGCTCACCCTTGTACGAAAGGGGCATCGGCTAGCCTACATCGACCTAGATGCTCACCATGGAGATGGGGTCCAATCCGCCTTTTATGAGGATGACCGCGTTCTCACCATTTCCCTTCACGAGAGCGGGAAGACGCTGTTCCCGTGGTCGGGCTTCGAGACCGAAATCGGCATGGGGGAGGGCAGGGGCTATAACATCAACGTCCCTCTCCCCCCACAGACAGACGATGAGATCTTCCTGCTGGCCTTCAACGAGATCGTCCCCTTAGCTGTCTCCGCCTTCGATCCTGACGTCGTTTTCGCGCTCATTGGGGCTGACGGTTTGCTCGCCGATCCTCTCTCTCACCTGAGCCTGACTAACAACTCCTACGCGGAGGCTGTGCAGGTTATCGAGGCCCTTTCCCCGAAGTGTGTGGTCCTTGGAGGCGGCGGGTACCAAATGAATAGTGTCACCCGCGCCTGGTGCCTGGCCTGGGCGGTGATGAATGGTATCGAGCCTGAGAACGAATATGTGGGGACGATTGGCGGCATGATGCTCGGTACCGAGTATGTGGAGGGCGGCGGTCTCCGCGATCGGCATGCTTACACGACGGGGCCTCTCAAGGAGG
>JBAVWD010000395.1:0-6419 GCA_049697655.1 Anaerolineae bacterium
CTCAGCAGATACTTCTCCAGCTCGACCTCCAGACCGGTCTCCTCCAGGGCCTCCCGCTTCGCCCCCTCCTCGAACGACTCCCCAGGGTTGAGTCCTCCGCTCGGGGCTCGATAGATCGGCCGCTGAAACATCGGTTTTCTGATCAGCGCCAGATGGTCGTCGTTGAAGATAAACAGTGTGATGTCGTGAGCACGGCCATGCTTCTGCGTGGCCCGCACAAAGGCCAGCTCCATATCCCCTATCTCGAATTCCATGTGTTGGACCTGGGGCTTGCCGAGCTTGGCCTCTATCTCGTCTAGCTGCTTCGTATCGACGTACATCGCCAGCGTCCACTCCCACTGGTACGCGCGCGGTACATGTGGGAGCTCCAGTATCCGTGTCACCCATTCTGCCGAAGAGCAGCCAGCAACTCCTCGTGGATCTCACCGTTGGTGGCCACCACGTCGCTGTCGAAGGGGCTCCACCTCTCCTCCTCCACACCTGAGATGCGGCCACCCGCCTCTTTGACCATCAAGCCGCCAGCGGCCGTATCCCAGGGTTTGACGTGAAACTCCCAGTGGCCGTCCAGCCGGCCCGCTGCCACATAGGCCAGGTCCAGCGCCAGCGAGCCGCTGCGCCGCACCCCCTGTATCCTGTTGATCAGCTTGCCCAGGTGGATGACGTTGCTGTCACTAAGAGTAGCCCGCTCGTAGGGAAACCCGGTGGACAGAAGCGAGGAGATCAGACTACCCGTGCTGGAAACCGTGATCCGAGTCCCGTTGAGGGTAGCTCCCTCACCTTGAGCGGCGTAGAAGAGCTCGTGGCGCAGGGGATCAAATACGCAGCCCAGGAGGACTTCCCCCCTGTGCGCCCATGCCAGCGACACGCAGAAGCAGGGATGGCCGTGGACGTAGTTGGTGGTGCCATCGAGGGGATCCACCAGCCACAAGTACTCAGCTTCCTGGGCTCCCTCCTCCTGGACTCCCTCCTCGCCGAGGACGATGTGCTTGGGAAATCGACGGGTGATGCTTTCCCGAATCAGTTCTTGGAGCTCCAGATCCACGTCGGTGACAAGATCCACCTCGCCCTTTCTGGTGATCTGGAGGGGGGTTCCCCACCTCTCAAGACCGATCCGTCCCGCCTCTCTGCACAGCGAGGTGACGAAATCCCCAGGAGGTATGTCCACTGTTGTCCCAGCCATGCAAGGGCTACTTGTCCTTCCAGACCGGCTTTCTCTTCTCCATGAAAGCCTGGAGCCCCTCGGTCGCGTCTTCCGTCTTCATCAACTGATTGAGGTAGAGGTCCTCGGAAAGACCTAGCGCCTCCTCGAAGCCCAGAGCCAACCCCTGAAGCGCTGCCCGCTTGGTCAGTCGAAGGACTACTCCGCTGAGGCCAGCGAGCCTGCCCACGAAGGCGGACACCTCGCCTTCGAAAGACTCAACAGGCACCACTCTGTTCACAATCCCCAGGCGTTCCGCCTCCTCAGCGCCGATGACGCCTCCCAAGAGCAGCAGCTCCATGGCCTTCATGCGAGGCATCAACCGCGGGAATGTGACCGCCGCCACTGGCGGATACACACCAACCTGGATCTCCGGCTGGCCGAAGGTGGCCTTCTCCGAAGCGATTACCATGTCACAGAAGGTCACGAGCTCACATCCACCACCCAAGGCCGCTCCGTTCACCGCGGCGACGGTGGGGATATCTAGCGACCACATAAGGCGGAAGATGCGATGGAAGACCTCCACCATCTCGCCCACCTTGTCCGCCGTGTGGTCCTTCACATCCACGCCAGCGCAGAAGGCCTTCCCGGTGGCAGCAAACAAGACCACCTTGCTCTCGCGGTCGTCCTGCAAGCTCTCCAGGGCAACGTTCATCTCCCTCATGGTGGGGATATCCATGATGTTGACTGGAGGATGGTTGAGCGTGATCTTCGCTATTCCGCCTTCGCGCTCGAAGAGTATGTTCTCAAACTGGTAGGTCATGCTGCCCTCGCTAGATGTACTGCCCTCCGTCGACAGAGATCACCTCGCCGGTGATATGGCGGGCCTTCTCGCTGCACAGGAAAGTCACCACCGAGGCCACTTCCTCCGGCTGCCCCAGTCTTCCAAGTACGATCTCCGCCAGGGCCATCTCTTCTACCTTGTCACGGGCGGGGTTCTGGCGCAGCATCTCCGTTTCGATGAGCCCTGGGGCCACGGCGTTGACGTTCACGTTGGACCTGCCCAGCTCCTTGGCCATGGCCTTGGTTAGCCCGATGATGCCCGCCTTGGAGGCCGAGTAGTTGGTCTGGCCGAACTTACCGCGCAGACCATTGATGGAGGTGATATTGACGACCTTGCCCGACTGCTGCTCTCTCAAGATGGGCGTGACGGCGCGCGCGAAGTTGAAGTAGCCCTTCAGATTCACGGCGATGACCCGATCCCACTGCTCCTCCGTCATCTTCCAGATGACGCCATCCCAGTTCATGCCCGCGTTGCACACCAGGATGTCCAAGCCTCCGAACTCCGCCACCACTTTCTCTACCATCTCCTGCGCGGCGGCGTAGTCCGACACGTCGATCTGGTATGCCATCGCCTTACGGCCCATCCCCTCTATCTGGCGGGCAACCTCTTTGGCCTCCTCTGGATGGCTGCGGTAGGTGAGGGCCACATTGGCTCCCTCTTTCGCCAGATCCAGAGAGATCCCCGTCCCAATACCCAGACTGCCACCCGTCACAATAGCGCTCTTGCCTTCCACTAGACCCATTTGGCTTCGTACCCCTTTCGTATTCGTTCTCCTAGTTCGTCGTGTCGCTCGGATGGTGCTCTCCAGTCCGCCACACCACGCCTGCGAACCCGTCAGTGTCTCAGGCTCCGGTTCCTTCCCTGCCAACTCAAGGCCAATAACAACGATGCCCTCCGTCAGAAGGGTGATACACGGTCACTCCAGGTCGGTATGGGAGGCACGCCACAGGGCAGTTCCGAGGGATCCTCCCCTGGCACCGCGACAACAACGGCATGACCTGGGTAGGGTTGACCTTCCGGCCCCAGAGACTGCAGTTGGGGACAGAGAGGCATCACGAGGACTCTGGGCTGGACACCAGGGCGCGTCGCCGTTGCTTTCCGACTCGGCCCCCAAGCACCCTGGTGAGAACGGGAGATATCGAGACAGGCAATGCAGAATCCCAAGCCGATCGCAGAGCTTGCATCGCTCTCTCACGGTCCCTCTGAAGCTTCTCTACTCTGCCGCTGGACGCCGAAACGTGACCTCTGACTGACTGCGAGCGGACGCCTGTATTATAGCCGGCATGACGAAGTATGTCAATCTCCGGACGGACCCCTACTGCCACGATGAAGCTTAACGGCCTACGAAGTGCGTAGACGGCCTGCCTGCACGACTTCCTCGCCCTGGGACAGGCAGCTGAGCGACTTCGTCCACCGGTCCACCGCATGAACCGCTACGTACTGGCGCTCAACCTCAGCCGCCGGACGGCCAGTATGATGAGGACTAAGACCACGCCACCCACGACGGCCCCCAAGGGCCCAAACCCTGTGGGAGCCAGCTCGCCCCCTCCCTGAGGGGTGGCCGTCACCGTGGGCGTCGCACCTTCCGGTGCTGGCGTGCCCTCCTGAATCACGCGTGTGGGTGTGGGCGCTCCTGCTACGGGCGTGGATGTAGCCGCTACAGCGGGTGGCACGGTAGCCGTAGCCGCCACCGTGGCGCGAGGGCTGGGCGTCACGAGAGCCACCGTGGTGGGCGATGCGGTAGGGGTCAGGAACCTGGTGTAAACAACTAGGCCGGCAATGGCCACCAAGCCTGCCATCAGCAGACCTACCAGGCCCAAGACCACGACGAGGAAAAGCCTGCTCTGTCCTCCTCCACTGGGATTAGCCATCTTCTCCCTCCCTTCTGGTCAACGAATGGTGCCCCGTTATCACCAACCTGCTTCTAGTCGGGTATGCCTTACGCCCCGGGCGGGCCTCGCCCTTGCCGGCCCATACCTTGGTGAGTGAGCCCAGACTGACCGCGTCCGTCATTCCAACAACTCTACATTGGATTGTGGCACGAAGATCTCCTCTCCGCTTCTCAACAGGACCTCGACCCCCATGGCCTTGGTGCCCATGGGAAGCGTTCTGGCGCTCGAGGGAAAGCCGGTCACCTTTCCCGCCTCGCCCATGTGTGGCCCGCGCACAATCCTCACCTGCGCGCCAAGCTCCAACAGGAACTCGGGGCGAGCTTCTTGTTCGGCATCGCCACCAGAGTAAGAGGCGTAGACGACTACTTCCGGTCGTACTAGTCCGCCTCGCGCTTCCGTGGCGCCGCGTATCGAGGCCTCCTGACCGTCATACGCTTTCAACAAGTCGAAAACCGGCTCCGATATGGGCAACTTGCCCATCCCCTCAGTCACAATCACCGGAAACGGCAAGGAGCGCACCAGACCCACAAGCCCCGAGTCCAGACCGCCGACCACCATGCCCTGCACCTCCACCTCCTGTGCTCGATGCAGGATGTCCTCACTGACGCCAGGGGCGCCCACCAGCACAGTGCCGCGACAACTCATGTCCAGGTCTTCGAGGTCGAAAAGCTCCGCCCGGTCATCAACCATCACCCTGAGAACACCGAAACCCGCTTTGTCCGAACCCCAGATCCCCTGGATGAGTGCGCCCTTGACCTCGATGATGCAGCCCAGACCCGACATCAGGTTGATCACCGTGCCCCGGTAGTGAGCAGTCAATTCCAGCGTGCTGCGAGCGGACTGGATGAGTACCCGCCCGTGGGAGATGTTGGCCACCGTTCCTGCCATCGGCGACCGGTAGCTGCGTCCTAGTAGCCGCGATGCACCGCTACCGGCGGCTAGCACCTCGCCTTCTTGCACACTGTCTCCAATGGCTACTCGCATGTAGGGAGACAATTCGGCACCGTCCAACCCCAGCGTCCTGGCCACGTTGAGCAGGCGGATCTCCGCTGGGATTGTGGTACGGGCAATAACGTCGGTCGGACGCACACGAGAGCCGGTGCCGACGAGAACCTCCCCCCTGAAAGGCAGCATACGCTCTCGCCTCATCACCATGTTCGGTACTGCCCGGGTGATGAAGGGATGATACGGCATGTCATCGTCCTCTATACGCCCAACTCGCTCATCCAGTCTCGGATCTTCGCTCGGCGCTTCTCTTCATCTGCCGGCAGGGAGAGGGGCCGACCCCGAGCATCAACGATGATCCCCAGGACTCCTCCATCCAGCTCCGTTGTGGCTCCCTTTCCCTTCTTCCCCAGCCCGACGTCAAACTGCGAACTCGGGCGCATCTCCACAACGGCCCTCTTTCCTGTCGCCAGTGGCACGACCTCCAGGGCGCCGTACGGTACTTCCACGCTGAGACTCTGACCATCATCATATTCTATCTTGAGCTTTAGGGCCACAGCGCCTTCTCTGCCAGTGCCCTCCGGCGCAATCACGGTACCGAGCTTGAGCAAACCGTCGCGCGCCACCGCTTGGGCAGCTGCCACATGGTGTAGCGAAGCCAATGCACCGAGTTGCGGCAGCACCGAAGCCTGGTCCAGGGCCAGAGCGCATACGCCTGTCGGCTGCATCGCGTCGAGCAAGATCAGCGCCGCCTGGCCTCGGAGGGGAGCCCCAGAGAGCACTGCACCCCTGCCCACAATAAGGTCCACCGGCGGCACCTGCCCCTTGTAGGAGTGTATTCCACTCCCCAGCCATCGCCCTCTGGCCCTGTCGAGCGTCAAGGAGATGGCCTCGCGAGCCGCTGCCTGCTCGAGAAGCAAACCTTCCACTGTCTCCGGTACGGTCATGGGCCTCAAGGCCTTGTTGAGGAGGTGGTTCTGGGCCTGGCCTGTTTCCATTTCGAAAGGCAGCCATCGCAGCAGTCGATGGACGCCCACCCGCTCCAGTACGTTGCCCATGCCGTAGCCCACGCCCACCTGGGGCCGGATTGTGGATCCGTAGCGCCCACCTATCACCCCGGCCACATGCGTGGCCGCACTCCCTACGTCCACGGCCAACACATCCAACCGGTAGAGACGGGACAGGTACCTCACCACGAGCTCTAGACCCTCGGCGGTCGTGATGATAGGTGTTGAGGACCATGACTTGAGTTCCCCGAAACCGGGTACGCGACCCATCTTGTTTTCTCGATAGAGGTTGCGAAGCTCCGCCTCGACGGCTCCCAGATCCTCCTCTTCCAGGGTGGGACGAACATTGTCCACGACGTGCAGGTTCGAGCACCCACCCAGGATTTTGGCTATGTCTGTGCGTGCCTCTCTGTTGCCCGCGTAGATGACATGTACTCTCCCTGCTTCTTCGGAAGCCGTGAGCGCGGCTGCGACGTCCCTGGCTGCCTCCAGAACAGGTTCCATCGCACCACCCTCTATCCCCCCACCAAGCAGAATGGCATCGGGCTGGTTGCGCATGGTATCCCTCACCATAGCTGCCATGCTGGTCTCCC
>JBAVWD010000396.1:0-1535 GCA_049697655.1 Anaerolineae bacterium
GATTATGCCGGCGGGCGGGCCATCCCCGAGGTGCCGCAGGCGCTGCCCGAACTCAAGGGGATACCGGTCTGCCCCATGTCCTTCGTCACCCGCTGGGGCGATGTGGTCATATTGAAAGAGACGGTCAGTTCGGCGATGGCCGACCGCATCGGCCGGATGATAACAGTGGCCTCCTATGGATCTGTGAGCTTCTCCTGGTACCTGATGCAGGCGAGTCAGGTCAAACGGGTCGTGGCCTTAGATACCCTGACCGCTGCGCTTGAGGTCGGTCGGGCGATTCGAGAGGCTCGCGAGAAGGGAGGAGACCCAGTCGCAGAGGCGATCAAGGTTGTAAACGGATGGCTGCTCTTCGAGGGCAAGATCGCCGCCATGGAGGTTGCCGACGAGGAATCCTTAGCCTTCGGCGTCGGCACCCATAGACTGAAGGGCCTACGCGACTACGAGGGCCACAACTTCAGCGTGTGGTACAAGAACGAGTACCACGTGAGCTGGCTCGACGATAAGCCCTTCGTGACCAGCCCTGACTCGATGATCATCGTGCAGAGAGACACCGGGGAGCCCGCCATCAGCTACGATTTCGCGGTGGGCGACACCGTGGCGGTCATTGGCCGCAAGGCCCACGATGCGCACCGGACCGAAGAGGGCGTCCGGGCACTGGGTCCACGGCACTTCGGATTCGACCTGGACTATGCGCCCATCGAGGACAGGGTGAAGAAACTCGCTCGCTGAAGAGTCGAGGCCAGCGCAGTACATGTACGGCGTGAGTCCATTGAAGGCGGAAAGGAGCCAGACATGAGCGGCGTAGCTTTGCGCAGCCGCCAGGACTGTGAGGACTTTGTGCGCGGCTTGTGCTTCATGGCCACTGGAGGGGGCGGAAGACCCGAGACGGGTCTGGAACTGTTGCTAGATCAACTGGAGCGCGGTCGTGAGATCAGGTGGGTGGACGTGGATAGCCTGGACGAGTCAACATGGACGGCAACGGTGGCCGGCATGGGCGGTAGAGGTGGTCCGGGCGGCGCGGCTGAGGAGCTAGCTAGCCTGGGTTGTCTGGAAGAAGAGTACGGCCCGCTGGGGCGTATGGTAGCTGCCGTGCGTGCCCTGGAGGATGAGAGAGGCATAAGAGTCGAAGCCATTGTCCCGGTGGAGATAGGAGCCAGCAACGTCCCTGCTCCAGTAGCGGCAGCCATGGAACTGGGCGTGCCTGTGGTGGACGGCGACTATGCTGGCGGCAGAGCCATCCCCGAGGTGCCGCAGACCATAGCGGAGGTCAGAGGAGTCGGTGTCACCCCCATGTCCTTCGTCACGCGGTGGGGCGACGTGGCCGTGCTCAAGGAGACGGTCAGCACGGCCATGGCAGACCGCCTGGGCCGCCAGATCTGCGTGGCTGCCCGCGGAGGGGTGGGTGTGTCGTGTTATCTGCTGCAAGCCAGGCAGGCCAAGGAGGTCATGGCCAGAGGTACGTTGACCAAAGCGCTGGAGGTGGGGCGAGCCATCAGGCTTGCTCAGGAGCAGGGAGCCGATCCTGTCGCAGAGGC
>JBAVWD010000397.1:0-16640 GCA_049697655.1 Anaerolineae bacterium
AGGCGGTATGAAGCAGAGGATGGTGATGGTCATATCTACTCTGCTGAATCCTTCACTGCTCATCGCGGACGAGATCACCTCGGCACTTGATGTGTCCACGCAGAAGGCTGTCGCAGAGATGCTGGTCGAATTTCGAGACCGTGAATTCGTGAACAGCATGATGGTTATTACTCATGATATCTCGATACTGTACCAGATTGCGGACAGCATCATGATTATGTATGCAGGACAGCTGGCGGAGAAAGCCTCCACCGAGGTCATCATACACTCTCCCCGGCATCCGTATACGAAGCTGCTAATCTCGGCCCTGCCGAAGGTCGGAGTGAAGTATGCCGAGAGAAGGTTAACAGGGATTCCCGGGAGCCCCCCTCTGCTACTCGATCCTCCAGTGGGATGTCGTTTCAGAGAACGGTGCCCCGTCGCGTTTGACAAATGCCTGCAAGAACCCCCGTTCATGGAAATTGAGAAGGACCACTTCGTCGCTTGCTGGAAGGAGTTCGAAAGGGATGCTTAAGCTAGACGGAGTATCAAAGGTCTACAAGGTTGGAACCTTTGGAGGAAAAGAACTCCGCGCCGTAAGCGACGTCAGCTTCGACGTTGAGGAGGGAGAGGTCGTCTCCCTGATCGGCGAAAGTGGAAGCGGAAAGAGCACTATCGGCAAGATGATACTACGTCTCATCTCGATAAGCTCGGGGGCGATATTATTCGATGGGATGGACATCTCCAGCCTCAAAGGAGGTGCCCTGAAGGAGTACTATCGGAGAGTACAGGGTGTATTCCAGGACCCTTTCAGCACCTACAACCCGATCTTCAAAGCCGATCGAGTCTTCAGAACAATCCAGGAGGAGTTCTATCCGGAGATCAAGGGCCGGGAATGGAACGACAGGCTAGAGAGCTCATTGAAGGCTGTCGGTCTGAATCCCGACGAGGTGTTGAACAAGTTCCCCCACCAGCTCAGTGGCGGGCAGCTTCAACGTTTTCTCATCGCCCGCGCGCTGTTGCTAGACATCAAGTTTCTCGTGGCTGATGAGATCATCAGTATGCTCGATGCATCCACACGAATCGATGTTCTCAACTTGGTGGCAGACCTCAAGTCCCGTGGCCTATCTATCCTCTTTATCACACACGATCTCTCGCTGGGTTACTACATTAGCGAAAGAGCGGTGATCCTCCACAGAGGATGTGTGGTGGAGATGGGCTCGACAGAGGAAGTGTACTACAATCCGCTTCACCCATATACGAGAATGCTGATGGCCTGTGTGCCGCGTCTGGATGAGAAATGGCAAGACGTAGACGTGGAACTGAAAGCACAGCAGTCTGGGATCACCAGCGGCTGTGTATATTACGAAAGATGCCAAGTCGCAGGCAAAGATGAAAGTTGTGCCACAGAAAGACCCGCGCTGATAAAGGCGGAAAGTGATCATTACGTGGCTTGTGGTCAGTGCTAGGGAAAGATGATGATGTCTGAAACAGAGTCGGTGTCTGATGGGTCGTCCTCGGAAAGACAAAAGCACATTCCGTGTTCTGGTGAATCATGTCAAGAATAGAGCTAGTAGGTCCTGAGCTGCCCAACATTCCCTGGGAAGAACGCCGTGATGAGTGCCATGACGTCCTGTGGCGCTCAGAGAGGAACCCTATCATCACGCGCGACGCAGTGCCAGATGCGAACAGCATTTTCAACAGTGCCGTGGTGCCTTTTGAAGACGGTTTTGCGGGCGTATTTCGCTGCGATGACACGGCCAGGGTCATGCAACTACATGCAGGCGTGAGCAGCGATGGCGTGGACTGGAAGATAGAGCCGAAGCGGATACAGTTCCGATGTGAAGACGACGAGATCGGCGACTTCGTTTACGGCTACGATCCACGTGTGTGCTGGCTTGAGGACAGGTATTACCTCACGTGGTGTAACGGCTACTACGGGCCCACCATAGGCGTGGGTTACACCCACGATTTCCAGACTTTCTACCAGATGGAGAATGCGTTCTTGCCGTATAACCGGAATGGTGTGCTTTTCCCTCGGAAGGTAGGCGGGAAATTCGCGATGCTTAGCCGGCCCAGCGACAAGGGGCACACGCCCTTTGGTGACATGTTCTACAGCCAAAGCCCCGACATGATCCACTGGGGCCATCATAGGCACGTGATGTCTCCCACCTGGGGCTGGCAAGCCACCAAGATAGGTGCGGGTCCCACACCGATAGAGACGTCAGAAGGGTGGCTTCTGATCTACCATGGTGTGCTTACCTCGTGCAACGGGTTTGTGTACAGCTTCGGCGCGGCCCTAGTGGATCTGGAGAAACCATGGAAGGTGATCTACAGAACGCGTCCCTACCTGCTCAACCCGAGGGAGTATTACGAATGCGTGGGTGACGTGCCAAATGTTGCCTTCCCTTGCGCTGCCTTGTATGACCCACCGACGGGGCGTATGGCAATCTATTACGGCGGGGCGGACACGGTCACGTGTCTGGCATTCGCGAAGCTCGATGAGCTAATAGACTTCATCAAAGAGAACTCGCTCTGAAGGAGCAAGGCCAAGGTCTGGCGGCTGCGGTCGCGGAAGTATGAATCAACCTCATTCTGAAGGGATGGAACCAATAGAAAAGGATATCACTTTGCATATTCTCGCCAAGATGATCGACCATTCCCTGCTCCATCCCGCCATGACGGATAAGGAGATATTGGAGGGGTGCGCGCTGGCAAGGAAGCACGATGTGGCAACGGTGTGTGTCAAGCCTTATGCCGTCAGCATGTGCCGTGGGGCATTGGCTAGTTCAAGGGTAGAGGTCTGCTCTGTAATTGGCTTCCCGCACGGCAACAGCCGCACAGACATCAAGGCAGCGGAGACGATTCAGGCGGTCAGAGATGGAGCCACCGAGATAGACATGGTGATCAACATCGGCAAAGCCCTGGGTGGGCAGTGGGATTACGTCGCCGATGAGATCAAGGCCATCAATGACACCTGCATCGATCGCCAGACGATTCTCAAGGTCATCTTCGAGACTGACTATCTCGAGGATGAGCACATCATCCGACTCTGTGAGACTTGCTCGCGGCACAGAGTGGCGTTCGTCAAAACATCGAGCGGGTATGGATTCGTCAGGCAGGCGACCGGCTTCTACTCCTATGCCGGAGCGACGGACCACAATCTGTCCTTGATGCGCGCCCATTGTGCGCCCGAGGTTCAGATCAAGGCGGCGGGCGGCGTGCGCACTCTCGACGATCTGCTTCGCGTTCGGGCGTTGGGTGTGACCCGCATCGGCACGAGCGCCACCGAGACGATCCTGGAAGATGCGAAGAAGCGAGGATATCGGTAATGCGCTACGGCTACTTCGACGATGAGCGCCGTGAGTACGTGATCACGCAACCGGATACACCGCTTCCATGGATCAACTACCTGGGGAGCGAGGCATACTATGGCCTTATCTCCAACACGGCCGGCGGGTACTCATTCTACCGCGATGCTCGCCTGCGGAGGCTCACTCGCTATCGCTACAACAGCGTCCCCCTGGATTGCGGGGGGCGCTACATTTATGTGCGGGACGACAACACAGGGGCCTTCTGGTCACCCTCCTGGCAGCCCACCCGCCGCGAACTGGAGAGCTACGTCTGCCGCCACGGCCTGGGGTACACGATTATCGGTGCCAGCTACCAAGGGATCGAAGCCAGGACTCGCTACTTCGTCCCCCTGGATGAGAGCCTGGAGATCTGGCAGCTGAGCTTGACCAATCGGCGCAGGGCGACGGCTGATCTTTCGATCTTCTCGGCTGTGGAGTTCTGCCTGTGGGATGCAGAGGACGATGCCACCAACTTCCAGCGCAACTTCAACACCGGCGAGGTGGAGGTGGAAGATGGTGTGATCTACCACAAGACCGGTTACCGCGAGCGGAGGGAGCATTTCGCGTTCTTCGCTTGCTCCAAGGAGTTGGCCGGGTTCGACACGCAGCGTGACGAGTTCCTGGGTCCGTATCGCGGATGGGACAATCCGCTGGCGGTGGAGCGCGGTTGTTCCTTCGACTCCACGGCTCAGGGCTGGGCGCCCATGGGTTCGCATCACGTCAGAGTCACCCTGGGACCCGGGGAGACGCGCCAGATCATCTTCGTGCTCGGCTATCACGAGAACGCTCCCGAAGAGAAGTTCGACCCCCCAGGCTCGCAGAGGATCAACAAGCAGACGGTCAAGCCCATCATGGACAGGTATCTGGGCGAAGCCAACGCGGAGACGGCCTTCGACGCCCTACACGACTATTGGCATAGTCTTCTTGACGTGTTCCAGGTCGAAGTTCCGGACGTCCACACCAGCCGCATGATCAACATCTGGAACCCGTATCAGTGCGTGGTCACCTTCAACTTGTCGCGCTCGGCCTCGTCCTTTGAGTCGGGCATCGGGCGTGGCATAGGCTTCCGCGATTCCAATCAGGATCTGCTGGGCTTCATGCACATGGCTCCAGGACGTGGCCGCGCACGTATCCTGGACCTTGCGGCCACCCAACTGGAAAGCGGCGGAGCGTATCACCAGTATCAGCCGTTGACCGGGCGGGGCAACGACAAGATTGGCACGGGTTTCAACGACGACCCGCTGTGGTTGATCCTGAGCGCGGCCGCCTATCTGAAGGAGACCGGGGATTGGGGCATTCTGGATGAACCGGTAGTGTACGAGAGTAGCCCTGGGACAGAGAAACCGCTCTACGACCACCTCCGGCGCAGCCTGCTCTACACGCTGGATCGGCTGGGGCCGCACGGCTTGCCGCTCGTTGGCCGTGCAGACTGGAACGACTGTCTGAACCTCAACACGTTCTCGACCACACCCGACGAGTCGTTCCAGACCGCTACTACCAAGGATGGCAAGGTGGCGGAGTCGGTCTTCATCGCTGGATTGTTCGTGGTAGCCGCGAACGAAGTGGCGGCCATCGCGCGGTGGCGCGGCTCGGAGGAGGAGTCGGAGGAATACCTCAGGGCGGCAGAGAGGATGGAGGCGACGGTCCATCAACATGGCTGGGATGGCGAGTGGTTCCTCCGCGCCTACGACGACTCCGGTGGGAAGGTTGGGTCCCGCGAATGCGAGGAGGGACGGATCTTCATCGAGGCTCAGGGTATCTGCGTCCTGGCCGGCCTGGGACTCGCCGACGGGCGGGCGGAGAAAGCGTTGACAGCGGTGGGGGAACATTTGGCGACGTCGCACGGCATCATGCTCCACCAGCCCGCCTACACGCGCTACTACCTCCACCTGGGCGAGATTTCCTCTTATCCGCCGGGCTACAAGGAAAACGCAGGCATCTTCTGCCACACCAATCCCTGGATCATGATCGCCGAAGCCATGCTGGGGCATGGCGACCAGGCGCACGACTACTACAGTCGCATCAACCCCTCGGCGCGAGAGGCCATTAGCGACGTACACCGCTGTGAGCCGTACGTATACGCACAAATGATCGCGGGGCGCGACGCGTCAACCCCGGGGGAAGCGAAGAACTCCTGGTTGACGGGAAGCGCCGCCTGGAACTATGTAGCGATCACGCAGTGGATTCTGGGCATCCGGCCGACCTACGCTGGTTTGCAGATCGCGCCCGTCATCCCCAACTCGTGGGCCGGATTTGAGGCCAGGCGGGTCTTCCGAGGCGTGACCTACGATATCTCTGTGGAACGGGCTGGCAAGGGGAATCTGGTTTCGCTGACGGTCGACGGCCAGCCGATCGCCGGAGACGTTGTCCCACCGCCGAAGGGTGGCCGGCGTGAGGTGGCGGTCAGAGCCATTCTCGCGTGACGATGAGGATGCTTGGGTGACGTCTTGCCAGAGACGTAGTGAGTCCCCCAGCTCTGGACGACCACCAGTTGGCTTGTCTTGTTCCTCGTTTGGTCTCCAGGCTGCCAACCCTGCACCGGCAGGTTGGTCTACGCCTGGTCAAGATCGATGCACCACACTCCCTTTGATCTCGATCATACGGAGGCAACGGCCCCGGAAGCGCCTGTGTTCCCTTCTGGTTAGATTTGGATGCGGCTGGCGTCCGATGGGCGTGGTGCGAATGCGGGGTATGGGATGCCGCACATGTCCCTAAATGCTTCATTTCCAGACCGGTTCGCCTGGGGGGCAGCCACCTCGGCATATCAGATCGAAGGTGCATGGGACGAGGGCGGCAAGGGCGAGAGCATCTGGGATCGTTTCTGCCATACGGCAGGCATGATCGCCAACGGCGACACCGGGGATGTGGCCTGTGATCACTACCACCGCTGGCGAGAGGACGTGGGCCTGATGAGGGAGCTTGGGCTGACGGCCTATCGCTTCTCCATATCCTGGCCACGCGTGCTCCCCGAAGGTCGCGGCCGGATGAATTCCAAGGGGCTTGATTTCTACAGCAAACTCGTGGATGGGCTGCTGGCGGCGACCATCGAGCCTTTTGTCACGCTCTACCACTGGGACCTGCCTCAGGCTCTTCAGGACCGAGGCGGCTGGCCCGCTCGGCCCGTTGCCGAGGCCTTTGTGGAGTACGCTGACCTAATGACCCGAGGGCTGGGAGATCGGGTCAAACACTGGATCACCCTCAACGAGCCTTTCGTCAGCGCCGTGGTTGGACATCTTGAGGGACGCCATGCCCCAGGTCACTGCAGCCTTGGGGAGGCACTGGCCGCGGCGCACCATTTGCTGCTGGCCCATGGCTGGGCTGTTCCTGTCGTGCGCCACAATGTCCCGGGGGCACGGGTTGGGATCGCGCTCAACCTGACTGGACAGATCCCCGCATCCCCCAGCATCGCCGATCGGGCTGCTGCCTGGCAGGCGGATGGGGTTGTCAACCGGTGGTTCCTGGATCCGATCTCTGCGAGAGGCTATCCGGCAGATATTGTGGCTCACTACGGACACCCCATGGACTTCGTGCAAGCGGAGGACCTGGAGGCGATTGCCGTTGCCCTCGACTTTCTGGGTGTTAACTACTACACCCGCAACATCGTGCGGAGCTCCGAGGTCGCCGAGGCTGACAACGCCCCTCGTACCGTTCTTCCCAAGCCGAACCGCACCGAAATGGGGTGGGAGGTCTGTCCCGAGGGCCTCTACGATATCCTAGGGCGATTACACTTAGACTACCGCTTCCCCGCGCTCTATGTCACCGAGAATGGCGCCGCCTACCCCGATGAGGTCGGTCCCGATGGCTCGGTGCACGATCCATGCCGCGTCGCCTACCTCAAGGAGCACTTCAAGACCGCAGCGCGAGCCATTGCTGCTGGTGTGCCGCTGAGAGGCTACTTCGTCTGGTCGCTCCTGGACAACTTCGAATGGGGGCATGGATACTCGAAACGCTTTGGCCTGGTCTATGTTGACTATCCGACGCAGCGGCGGGTGTTGAAGAGCAGCGCGCATTGGTACAGTCGAGTCATAGGCGCCCATAATGTGGTGGATTGATCCCCTGTTGGCTGCCATCGATATGTCGAACGGGGAGGGCTGGCACGTGAGATACGGATACTTTGACGACGAGAACCGGGAATATGTGATCACGAACCCCAGGACGCCGGTGAAATGGATCAACTACGTTGGCACCCTGGACTTCGGAGGGATCGTGGACCATACCGGCGGATCGCTGATCTGCAAGAGGGATCCGGCCCTCAATCGCATCACCCGGTACGTACATCAGCTTTCCGATGGGGAGTTCAAGGGCGAGACGTTGTACCTGCGCTTCAAAGCGAAGGAAGGGTACAAGGTCTTTTCACCCTACTATGTGCCGACGTTGGATCCCTACGATCTGTACGAGTGTCACATTGGGCTGGGATATAGCTGCATCGTGTCCCAGTTCTACGACATCAGAACCGAGGCCAGGGTCTTCGTGCCCTTGGGGCAAAGCTGCGTGATCAGAGATATCCAGATCACCAATCTCTCTGCACAGCCCCTGGAGATCGACGCTGTCCCCGTCGTCGAGTACACACATCCTGACGCCCTCATGCAGTTCACCAACGCCGACTGGTTGCCTCAGACCATGCAAAGTAGAGCCCATCGTGAAAAGGGGGGCATGGTCATCCTGGCGCAGTATCCCTTCATGTACAGAGATACTCAGGTTAATACCTTCACCTCAAACCTGCCAGTCTCCTCCTTCGAGACGGATCGCCGGCGATTTCTGGGGGAGAACGGGTATGGGACCTGGGCGAACCCGTTGAGTCTGCAGCAGGACGAGCTGGGCAACTACGAAGCTCAGCGCGGCGACAACATAGCCGCACTGCTCCATCATCTGGGGACCATCATGCCAGGCGAAAGTGCGAGGGTGATCACGCAACTCGGCCAGGGGGAGAGTATCGAGGCCTCACTGCCCACGATCAAACGCTTCAGGGACGTCCGCCAAGTGGAGAGGGCATGGGAGGAACTCGCCGAGTATTGGGAGGCCTACCTGTCTCGACTTCAGGTGGAGACCCCTGACGCCAACATGAACCGCCTAATCAACATCCACAACCCCAGACAGTGCCACACGACTTTGAACTGGTCCAGGTACCTTTCGCTGTACCAGGTCGGCATGGGCGCGAGTGGTATGGGCTTCAGAGATAGCTCTCAAGATGTGATGGGTGTCCTGGTCAGCATGCCGGAGGAGGGCAGGCAGTTGATCGAGCAACTCCTCCAGGTGCAGAAACGAGACGGCTCAGCCATGCATCAGTTCAACCCGTTAACCATGGTAGCCAATGAGGGCGACTCCAGGGAAGTGGAAGAGGCTCCGAAATACTACAGCGACGATCATCTCTGGATCGTGCTGGCTGTCACCGCCTATCTCAAGGAGACGGGAGACCCGGCGTTCCTGGACTCGGTGCTCCCTTACTACGAGAAAGGCAAGGACGGGCATCCCCTGGAGTCGGGGACGGTACTGGACCACATGCGCCGGGCCCTAGCGTTCACGAAGCGCGACGTCGGTGCCCACGGCTTGCCATTGCTGGGATTCGCCGACTGGAACGATACGGTGAATCTGAGAGCGGGCGCCGAATCTCTGTTCGCGGCGAACCTGTACGGCAAAGCCTTGCTGGAGATGACGGAGCTGGCCAGGTTTCTGGGCGAGAATGAGGTGGCAGTCCAGTACACCGCTGATTACGATGCGATGAAGCAGACGGTGAATGAGCAGGCCTGGGATGGTGAATGGTACGTGGGGTATTTCGACGCCGATGGCGATCCTCTGGGTTCCCATCTGAACTCGGCAGGGCAGATCTACGCCAACGGCCAATCATGGCCGGTCATCTCGGGCTTCGCACCCCCCGACAGAGCAGAGCGGGCCCTCGATGCCTTACACCGACGGCTCAACACGCGTTACGGCATCAAGCTAAGCACGCCCGGGTTCGACGGCTATGACCCGGCGAAGGGAGGGATCACCACCTACCCCCCGGGGGCAAAGGAGAACGGCGGCATCTTCTTGCACGCCAACCCGTGGGTCATCATTGCCGAGACCATCCTCGGGAACGGAGACCAGGCCTTCGAGTACTACGGTGAGATCAACCCGGCGAACAAGAACGACGTGATCGAGCAGTATGAATGCGAGCCCTACGTTTATGCCCAGAACATCCTGGGGGACGAGCATCCTATGCTCGGAACGGCCCGCAATAGCTGGCTCACGGGCACTGCCTCCTGGGCCTATCAGGCAGCCACGCAGCACATTCTGGGGATCAGGCCGATCTACGAGGGGCTCCTGATCGACCCGTGCATTCCCTCGAGCTGGGATGGGTTCCGGGTGACGAGAGAGTTCAGGAAGGCGGTCTACCTGCTTGAGGTGAAGAACCCCTACCACGTGTCCAAAGGGGTGAGGTTAGTCAAGGTGGGTGGGCAGGAGATCGAAGGCAATGTGATCCCCGTCTTTGGAGATGGTGCGACTCACCGCGTCGAAGTCACTATGTAGGTCGTACGAGGGTGCTAACCACGGTTCGTCAGCAGGTCACCAACACTGTCCTCAATGCCCTGATGGAAGGAGAAGGCCGCCAGTTGCGCCCCTTCTAAGGGACATAGACAGGAAGCTCTTGCACGGCGAAGCCTTCACCTTGTCTTACCACGGTGAAGACGAAATCCGACTGGGATGGCATTTCCTGCTCCGTGGCACCACAGCATGGCCCCCGCACGAATAGGCTGCCGTCTGGCTTCTCGAACTGCACGGTGAATCTGTAGCTGTCCTCGTCGATCCGCTCTGTGGCCAGAATCTGGTGGACCGCAAGGCACTGTAGTCCGTTCATCGTGCAGCCCCTTTCCCATAGGCCGGCATGGTCGCTGGGATCTATCTCCGGATTCCACACTGTGAGCGTATCGTAGTCTCCGCCGTAGAGTTCCACGGCTTGGGAATACTGACCGTCGCTCAACAGCGAGAAGTAGCGGATGAGCGCTTCCTGCGCGGCCTGCTCGGCCGGTGGCTCGGGGCTGGCCTGGGTCGAAGTGAGCGGCGCCTGAGCCACGAACACCAGCCCTTTGCCGTCGTCGGTGCGAAGCACGAGTTGATTACCGTCGAGCTCGAAGACGGTCACACTCTTCAGAAGGGCGATGTACTGAGCCTCCTGCTCCATGATGCCGGGCGGCTCCTGGCATAGCTGTTCGGTGATGTCGATTTCCGGGATCTCTAGGATGCCGGGCCGCAGGGTATAGTTGCCTCCGTAGTCATTGCAGCCGGCGGATCCCCTGGCGGTACCATCCTCAAGCAAGAGCGTGATGGCGGTCCCGCTGATCAGCGAAGAGGCCACATCGCCGTCGACAAATGTGGTCAGAAACCAGGTGGTGCCCTCGAGCGCCGCGTCCGGCACAGGCTCGACGGGGGCAAAGATCAGCACTTCGTTCCCCTGCGCATCTCGCAGTATGAGTTGATCGTCGGCCAGATGGTAGCTGGCCACCTCGCCCAGCGTGCGCAGGAAGGTCTGCTCCTGCTCCATCACGCCTTCGGGATCGAAACAGGCCATTTCGGTCATCCCCAGGCCCTGGAACTGGAGGGTGCTCCCGCGCAGGGTGTAGGACCCAAAGTAGCTGTTGCATCCACTGGAGCCGGCGACCTGACCTTGAGCGAATGTGGCCGTGATGGCTGCGCCTTCCAGCAGTCCCTTCCCATTTAGCGTCAGTAACTGCCACTCTGTGCCATCCAGTGCGGTGGTGGGAGTCTGCGTCCCGTCACCTGCGGCTGGGTTGCACGCCAAAAGCGCCGCTGCAAGAAGGACGAGAGCCATGAGCCGAAACCTGGTGTTCATACCTCGGCGATACCTCGTGTCAGGCCAGTGTCGATGGGTCGTCGCTTTGTGCTCCAGAAATATGACGCGGGACGACTGCCCTTTGTTCCACACAAACGGGATGTGTCGGGCGGAAGGCATCCTGCATACCTCTGTTGCCCTGACACGAGTACCACGCTCATGAAGCATGGAATCCGCCGGAATCCTCCTGGCATGAAAATATAAGCCATGTAGTCCTTGAAGGCCGCTGTAGCCAGTTGCGTAAGAGGAATCATCTGTTCCGGAATACTTGACAACCGTTCTAAAATGCGGTAAAATGGGAGCAGATGGCAATCGTCTGACAATTCCCACCGAAGGGCATGGTATGGCGACCATCGAACGAGCAGAGCTTCTCTCAAAGCAGGTCGAAGATGCCTTGAGGGAGAGCATCCGACAAGGACAGTTTGCCTCCGGCGAGCAACTTCCCCCAGAGAACGAGTTGGCCGCTACGTATGGCGTGAGCCGTGCCACGGTGAGAGCCGCCCTGGCGAACCTCCAGCGTGAGGGGACCGTGGTCCGGCGTCAAGGCGTTGGCACCTACGTCACGCATGCCGCCGCCTACCTCGATTCTCGCATGGAGGAGATGTGGAATTGCGAGGACATGATCCGTGCCCTGGGCTGTGAGCCCAGCGTTGGCTGGCTGGAATACGAAGAGAGCCTGCCTGATGCGCGATCGAGACAGAAACTTCGGCTGGGACCCCACGAGACTGTTCTGGCGATCAGGAAGGTCTTCCTGGCCGACGGCGCGCCCGTAATCCACTGCGCTGACTATGTACCTCGGGCTTTGATCGAGAAGTCCTTCACCCGCGATGACTTGGCCGGCAATGTCTTCGGTTTCCTCGAGGAGTTTGCGGGTGAGAGGGCTACGTACTACGTGGCCGAACTAGTACCCACGCTGGCAGAGGGTAGCATCGCTCAGAGGCTTGCATGCGACCCTGGAACCCCCCTTCTGCTTTTTGACGAGGTGGCCTACAACGTCAAGGACAGGGCCATCTCTTGTTCTTTGCTGCATCACCGTCGGGAGGGGGTACTCTTCAGAGTAGTGCAGAGCAGGCCATGATGCTCGGTAGTCATCTCGCGCCGACGCGCTCGGCGAAAATGCTTGTTGAGGGAGGACCATGAGGACCAAGGTCGATTCGGTCACACTGGCGCCGGGCACGGCCAAGGCGTTTCCACTGGAAGAAGGCGGTGAGGTCAAGATCACCTCGCCCGATGGAGGGCAGGGGGGCGATTTCACCTTTCTGGGCTTCGACCAGGCCCTGACCCGCAATATCAATGGGTGGGAGAAGTTCCAGAGCGTCAAGGTCACCTTCTACGCAGACCCCGGTATGAAGCTGTATGATGGTGATGGTACCCCGTTCGTGGAAGTTGTGGAGGTCCATTCGGATCTGCGCGTTGATATCGTCTACCCAGGGTGCTGGCGGGAGATATACGCGGACCGGCGCCCTGGCTGCCGCGACCTGCTATCCCAGGCGCTGGGCGTGGAGCGCAGGGAACTGACGGGAATGGCCAGTTTCTTTGTCAAGTGCGATGTGGATGAAGATGGCTACATGTTCAGCGACCTTAATATTCGGCCAGGTGATTATCTGGTGTTGAGAGCGCTTCGGCCTGTCACTCTGGCAGTGAGTGCCTGCCCGGACGATACCCTGCCAGGCATCAAACCGTCGGATCTGGTTGTGGAAGTCATGAAATGATGGGCTTCGAGCAGAAGCCGACTCCTGAAGACAGAGAGGAACAGGATGAGTGAAGCTAGTCTGGTAGACTCAAGGGTCCCCGGCAGAGGTCAGAAATGGGTGCGGACGTTTCTCTTTTCGATGCGCGTAGATTCACCCCTGGCGGGGCTGCACGCCATCACCAAGTTCACGCTCGTAATGGGTGTTTCACTGGTGCTCATGGGCATGATCTCCACTGCGCGTCCAGATCCGCTAGGCTGTATTCTGCTGGTGGGTTTGGCCTTTCTCCTGCTGTGGCTGAGCGGAGTGATACGGTGGCTGTTCCGCTCCTATCTGGTGGTCATCTTCCCCATGCTGCTTAGCCTCTTCTTGAGCTGGATCGTCTTCAATCCGAACCCCGGGACTCGCATCCTCTTCTCGCGTCAGACCTACTCTGGCCAGATCAATATCGGCGTGTCTGTCGCCATGATAGTGTTCGTAGGTATCATCGTCGGATACTACCTCTTCACCAAGCAGCTCTACTGGGGTATATTCGGAGCGGTCCTGGCAGCTCTCGTCATCAGCCAGACACCTCTGAACCTGTCGTGGACTTTCGCCTCGTTTCCCTTCCACCAGCCGCTGACCCTGATCATCTCGGACCGGACGGTCTATGTGGCTGCCACCAAGGTGCTGGGGTACGGCGCCATGGTGTTGATGACCTTCCTCCTGGTGCTGACCACGAGAGATGTGGAGGTTGTCGGCGCACTGCGGAAAGTACCGCGAATGCCGTATGTGATCTGCCTGTTTTCATCTCTGATGCTTCGTTCGTTGAACATCGCCATGATCGACTTCTCTACCGTGCGCCAGGCCCAGGTTGCGCGAGGCGTGAACGTGCAGAAGAAGAACATCTTTGCCAGGATCAGAGACATGGCCTATCTGACCGTACCTCTGATCGCCAACATGATGCGCCGCTCTACGGAGATATCCGATGCCCTGTCGGCGCGTGGGTACGAGATGGGCTCCAAGCCCGCCATATATCGCGAGGTCAAGCCCTTCCACGCGGTGGACTATGTCCTGACGATCGGTTCGGTGGTACTGGTGGTCGCCGTCCTGGGGGGTGGATTCAACCTCACCGAGGCGGTCTTGGGGTTGATAGCGGGGTTGAAAGCATAATCGGGGAGCTGAGGGTAGTTCTATGAGTGTGGTGAAAATCGAGAATCTGTTCTGGAGATACCCCGCCTTTGTGGGGAAGATGAATCCTTGGGCACTCCAGGGTGTTAATCTACAGATAGAGAAGGGGGAGTTCTTCGGTATGACCGGACCCAGCGGGGCGGGCAAGACCACCATCTGCAAGAGCATCATGGGGCTGATCCCCCACTCCATGAGGGTCCCTGCAAACTACATCAATGAGCATGTGCAGGGTTCAGTGGAGGTGATGGATCGCCTGGTTTGTGCCGTGGACACGGAGGCCAACGTCGTGGAAGAGGTGGCACGAGGGAAACTGCTGGGCGAGCCAGTGCGACCTCCGCTGGCCGGAATGGTGTTCCAGGATCCCGAGAACCAGTTTCTGACCATGAGCCTCCTCTATGAGGTCGCCTTTGGCCTCCAACTGCTGGGCCTAGCACGAGACGAGATCGACGAGCGTGTGCGCGAGGCGCTGCACATGGTGGGTTTGGGCCATCTCTGGGAGGACGCGGAGAATATCCACCCTGCCGACCTGTCGGGCGGACAGAAGCAGCGCGTGGCGATAGCATCGTTCCTGGCCATGCGGCCTGATTTGCTCATCCTGGACGAGCCTACTTCCGACCTGGACCCCATAGGGAAGAGCGAGGTGATCGCCACGGTCAGACGCTTGAAAGAGGAACACGATCTTACGGTGATCCTAGTGGAACAGGACCCTGAGATCCTTTTCGACTTCTGTGATCGCATCGCGCTGGTCTGCAACGGGCAGGTTGACCTGGTGGCAGAACCAGAGAGGTTCTATTCGGAGTTCGAGTTCCTGAACGAGAGAGGCGCATACACTTTCGAGGTGTCGCGGATCGCATACGGCGCCAAGGTTTGTGGCGAGGACGAGGTGCCCAAGTCCATCGAGGAGGCTCGTGCTGTTCTCACCAAGGTCTCGGGGGAGCCGACGGATGATCTCGTCAGTTCAGATAGCGAGAAGGTGATCGAAGTAGATGATCTGTGGTACCAGTATGAAGACGGGACAGTGGCCCTCTTCGGTGCGGACCTCGTACTGCGTCGCGGAGAGACGATGGGGCTCCTGGGCAACAACGGCTCGGGTAAAACCACGCTGGCCAAGATCCTGACAGGGTTGTACACTCCCTGGAAGGGCAAGTGCTTGGCGCTTGGTGAGGACGTGTTCCAGCGGCGGGTGCGAAGGGAACTGCCGATGAAGATTGGATATGTGTTCCAGAACCCGGACCACCAGATATTCACCCGGCGCGTGTTCGATGAGGTAGCATACGGCCTGAACTGCATTGGAGTCAAAGGCGAGGAGGTCGAGGCTCGGGTGCGTGAGGCCTTGGAGAGGGTGGATCTGGCGGACCTGGCTGATGAGGACCCGTTATTCCTAGGTAAGGGCCAGAAACAGAGGTTGGCGGTGGCGGCAGTCCTGGCGATGCGGCCTGAGGTGATCATCGTTGACGAGCCCACCACTGGCCAGGACTATCGCATGGTGTCCAGTATTATGGCCCTCCTTGGCGAGTTACATAACGCCGGCGGTACTGTGCTCATTATCACGCATGACATGACCTTGGTGGCCAACTACTGTCAGACGGTCACAGTACTGCGTGACGGCCGCACGGTCTTTGCGGGGACTTCCCGCGAACTCTTCTCTTCCCCCGAGCTTCTGGAGGCTGCTCAACTACGGGCGCCGCAGGCCATAACTCTCAGCTGCGAACTCCGCAAAGAAAGGCCGGAATTCCCTCTCCTGCTCAACGAGAGAGAGTGGGTAGAGGCTCTGACGAGAAGAAGCTAGAAAGGACGCTCTGGGAGGGAGGTGATAGCGGCGAATTAACGGCGATTGGCGAGACTGAGATGTCCACGACGATGACGGAAAAGAAGGAGCAAGAGAATGGAAGAGCAAGCCTATAGTCTCAAATGGAATCCGAACCCTCCCTTAGGCGTGTCCCGCTTGGTCACCTACGCGGTGGCCGCAGCCGTGTATACGATCATAGCATGGCTGGGTGTGATTGCTCTGCCGATGGGATTCCTCAGCGTCTCAGCTCTATATATCGGCATGGGCTTTCTGATCCCCTTCGTGCTGTGGTTCTCTGGATGGGGCTGGGTGATCGGGGTCATCGGTGCTATCGTCGGCGCCGGGATTCTGGCCGGGATGCCTGTTCCCCTTGCCATCCCCTTTGGCATGGTGGAGTTGGTTGTTCAGATCCCTCTGCTGATCGTATACAGAACGCTGGGGCCCAGGTTCGGTGTGAGCCCCATCGGCAAGGATGTGTTCAAGCCGAAGGGCTTCATCTTCTTCCTGATCGTGGGTGTGATTCTGGCCCAGCTGTGGAGTGCAGTCACTGGGAACTTCATGCTCTATCTCTTTGGCTTCGTGCCAGCGGACGCGCTGCCGGTTAGCATCACCGCGTGGTGGATCGGCAACATGATCGCCGTGGTGGTGATTGGCACCATTCTCCTGGGTGTCCTCACACCTGTGGTGGAGCGCCTGGGCCTGACGGTGCGCGGGATCATTACCTAGGGAGCTGGGGTACGTTGGACATGGCAAGCCGATGCCCCACGGGCATCGGCTTCTTTTTGTGCGCCAGGCATGTCGTGTACCTAGGAGGTGAAAGTCCTCTGCGG
>JBAVWD010000398.1:0-6974 GCA_049697655.1 Anaerolineae bacterium
GTCCACCGCGCCTCCCATGGGGGAATCCACCCCTTCGGAGCGCCACCGACCCAATTCTGTGGGAATGCCCTCGAAGAGATCATCTCGCAGCGTGAAATCAATGGCTGTGGCTAACGCCCTCTCATAGGAGGTCCTGCGATACCAGCCCTCCACGTCAACGATCACGACCCGGCTAGCGTCGCCCACTGACCCACCGGCCACTTCCGAGGCCTGCGCGACCGTCTCCCCAGGGGCAGAAGCAAGGCCCTGAGAGATGAAGATCCAGCCCCCCAGAGCGACCGTCAGCAACAGCACGACAATCAGATATCGCGCCGAATCTCTGAGCATCCTACCAACCTGCTAACTAGAATGAGCAAGGCGAAGGCCAACAGAAAGAGCACCGGGCTGGAGTAGTCATGGAAATACCGCATCCCGACCTCTGCTCCGAAGAAATGGGCGATCGCCAACAGGCACGAAACTCGTATGATGTTGGCCACCAGGGCTATGGGAATGGCCATAACCAGTAGAACCGTCTTGGCGCGGATGGATCCCTCCAAGATGTACACAAAAATGACCACCAGCGTGGCGAGCGCCACGACGGAGTTCAGCCCGCTGCAGGCTGCGCCTACCACGAAGTTGGAATTCTGTAGTTGGATCTGCGAACCCTGGTTCACAGCGGGTATCCCCAACATACTCACCACAGAGGTCGAAGTCGTAGCCGTGAAGGCCTCCAGCGCCGGGCTCAGCCGATTGATGAACGGCAGCGGAATCATGAAGAACAGGAAAGCGAGAGGAAAGACTATCCGGCGTGTGGCCTTCTCACCGAGGAAGTAGAGCGCAAGGCCGCTCAGGAGCACCACAAGAGTGACCGCCGAGACGTGATAAGCCTGCCAGACCTGGGCCACCAAGAAGCTTACAAGACCTACTCCCAGGGCCAACAGACCGAGGTTGCTGGGCTGCCGATTCTCTCGCGCGAATGCATCCCTTCTCCGCCACAAGAAGAACCCCGACACCAAAGGCACCAGGAAACCGTGGGAGTAATACGAATTGTTGAGCCAGTTGTACACCAGCCACGAGAACGTAGACGAGAACAGGAGTGCCACCAGCCCAAGGACGACCACTCCTCCGATTACGTCTCGCTTTGCGCCATCCATTACGGCCAAGCCTCTTCCCGGTCAAAACACAACTAGTATATCACCCGGAGCGCCTCTATGTCAACCAACTCCCCGTGCCGGTGTCCCAGGACCCAGACGGCAGAGCAATCAGAGGACCGTTGCGCGATCCCACACAGTATCTAGTGCACCTCCTCCGAGCCGTGCCCACATGTTGTGGCCACGCGTTGACGGCATACGTGCGTGCCTTTCCAAATCAACCCAATTGTGCTACAATATACGTAGATACTCGGGGAGGTTTGTTGGCAACAGGTGGCACACAATACGCTTACTTACGGAGCCTCTGACATCGAGGTTCTCGAGGGCCTCGAAGCCGTACGGAGGCGCCCTGGTATGTACGTGGGTAGCACCGATGTAAGGGGGCTTCACCACCTCATCTTCGAGGTCGCTGACAACTCCGTCGACGAGGCCCTTGCTGAGGCCTGCGACGAGATCCAGATCACCATTCATCCTGACCTCTCGGTGACCGTTGTAGACAATGGTCGTGGAATCCCCGTGGACGTGCATCCACAGACCGGCAAGTCAGCTCTGGAGGTAGTACACACGGTCCTTCACTCCGGGGCCAAGTTCGGCGGTGGAGGGTACAAGGTAGCCAGCGGGCTTCACGGTGTGGGCGTCTCAGCGGTGAATGCCCTGGCGGAGTGGCTGGAGGTAGAGGTCAAGCGGGATGGAAAGAAGTACTTCCAGCGCTACGAACGCGGTGTGCCGGTCACTCCTGTCAAGGTGCTCGGCGACAAAGTCAAGGGGACGGGCACCACGACCACCTTCCTCGCCGATATCGAGATCTTCAAGACGCTCGACTACAAGTTCGCGGCCTTGGCGGAGCGCTTCAGAGAGATGGCCTTTCTCACCAAGGGCCTCAGGATAATCTTCCAGGACGAACGGAGTGGCCAAGAACGAACGTACTACTTCGAAGGCGGCATCATATCTTTCGTGCGACGACTGAACTGGAACCGGAAACCCCTTCATGACCCCATCCACGTCGAGAAGGACGTGAATGGTGCCGTGGTGGAGGCGGCCATACAGTACACCGATGGCTACGCGGAATCCATTCACGCCTTCGCCAACAACGTCAACACGGTGGATGGAGGAACGCACCTCACCGGCTTCCGGTCCGCCCTCACCAGAGGCATCAACGACTACGCCCGCAAGAATAGCTTGCTGAAGGAAAGCGATCCGAATTTCAGCGGCGAGGATGTGCGCGAGGGATTGACGGCCATCATCAGCGTCAAGCTGACTGACCCTCAGTTCGAGAGCCAGACCAAGGCCAAGCTCGGCAATGCGGAGGTCAAGGGATTGGTGGAGTCCGTGGTCTTGGACGCTCTCTCGACCTTCATGGAGGAGGATCCCAGGGCAGCCAAGTCTATTGTGGAAAAGTGCCTGGTCGCCTCCCGTGCGCGAGCTGCCGCGCGCAAGGCGCGGGACCTTGTAGTCCGCAAGAGCGCCCTGGAAAGCATGACCCTTCCCGGCAAGCTGGCAGATTGCTCGGAGCGAGACCCGTCGAAGTGCGAACTATACATCGTCGAAGGTGACTCGGCAGGTGGATCTGCTAAGCAGGGTCGGGACCGGCGCTTTCAGGCCATTCTACCTTTGCGCGGCAAGATCCTTAACGTCGAGAAGGCACGTATCAACAAGATACTCAGCAGCAAGGAGATAGAGACTCTGGTCAGTGCTTTGGGCACCGGGATCGAGGAGAGTTTCGATCTCAGCAATCTGCGCTACCATCACATTATCGTCATGACCGATGCGGACGTGGACGGCGCCCACATCCGCACTCTGCTGCTCACCTTCTTCTTCCGCTACATGGAGCCGATCATCAATAGCGGCCACCTCTTCATCGCTCAGCCTCCCCTGTACCGCATCTCCACCAGGTCTAGTGAGTACTACATCTACACTGAGGAAGAGAGAGAGAAGCTGCTGAAGAAGCTAGGGAACGCCAAGGTGGAAATGCAGCGGTACAAGGGTCTGGGTGAGATGAACCCCGAGCAACTCTGGGGAACCACCATGAACCCAGAGACCAGAACGCTCCTTCGCGTCGACATCGATGATGCCGTCAAAGCAGACAGCACCTTCGACAAGCTGATGGGGCCCGCCGTCCCGCCGCGAAAACGCTTCATCCAGACGCATGCCAAGTCGGTCAGGAACCTAGACGTCTAGAAACGCAACCCCGAGGCAGCCCGGTGGCGCCAACCGGACAGGCGCCCGCTTCGTGGTTGCTATACAGTCACTGGTTTCGGGTACAGGTGACCCAGGAGGTGTGGAGTTCGGATGTCCCAGGGAGTTGTCAGCCTCAGCACCGTCCCTTCCATATTTGGGGAAGTATCCCTCCTTTGGCGCGAGGACGAATCGGGCCCCTTGCTGGTAGAAATCCTGCTGCCCAACAGGCAGACGCGACTTCATCAGACCCGCGCGCAACCCTTTCCACCCAGGTCGATCGAGCATCTCTGTGAAGCCATACGTGACTACCTCGAGGGGAGAGACGTTGAATTGCCCACACACCTTCTCGACTGGGGTCGCTGCTCGCCTTTCCAACGGTCCGTCCTCGTGGCAGAAAGGACGATTCCGAGAGGGTATGTCTCCTCTTACAGCGCGCTGGCAGCGCACATCGGAAGGCCCAAGGCTGCCAGGGCCGCGGGGACCGCTCTGGCACGCAACCCATTCCCCATCATCATCCCCTGTCATCGAACAGTGAGAACCGACGGTAGCTTGGGGGGCTTCGGTGGCGGCCTGCCCATGAAACGAGCACTTCTGGAGATGGAGGGCGTTGCCTTCGACGGGCTGGGCCATGTCAAGAAGGAGTTTTTCTGGGACCTGAGCACAAGATCGACAACTTGAGCCGCAGTCAGTATCTGGGTTGCGACATGGCATCGAGGCCAGGTCTCTTCCCCAAGTCCAGGCAGGTCGTCCAGGTCTCCCACTCGATTGCACGGACCAGAGCGGGGCACAGCCTACTCTCACTGGCTTGCCCTTGACCCGTGATCCTCGGCGGGCTACAATCGTCCCCTGGGGACAAAGCAGGTCGCGGGTAAGGAACAGGAAGATGCTCATCGCGATTGCCTCCGACCACGGTGGTTTTCGCATGAAAGGCCAGCTGGCCAGGCTTCTGACGAGCATGGGCCACACGTGCCATGATCTGGGTCCCCACGAAGGCGACTCGGTAGACTATCCGGACTATGCGCAGCGGGTGGCTACCGCCGTGGCCGATGGGCTCTACGACAGGGGCATCCTTATTTGCGGCACGGGACAGGGTATGGCCATGTCGGCCAACAAGGTGAGGGGCATCTGCGCCGCTCTCTGCCAGGATACGTACTCAGCCAGAATGAGCGAGAACATAACGACGCAAACGTTCTCTGCATGGGCGAAAGGGTGCTTGGTCCCGGGCTCGCAGAGGAGATCGTCAAGGCCTGGCTGGAGGCAGAGTTCTCTGAAGAGGAGCGCCATAGCAGACGAGTGGCCAAAATCCGAGCCTTGGAAGACCGGTGATCTCGGCAGGCTCGGCGAACTGCATCGTGGACTTCTCTACCGAACAGCTCTTGCTGGTTTCCGCCCTGGTGTCTTTTGGCGATCTGCCCCCGGATCCCACATTGGGTGCTTCTGTCTTCTATCGCTCTCCCGTTCCATGTTGTCCATCGACTGAAATCATGGCCGACCAACACCCAATCCACATACTCGGGATAAGAGTCGACAATGTGACCTGCGATGAGGCGCTGGCGCGAATGGAAGAGTTCATTGCAGACGGGCGACCCCATCAGGTGGTCACTGTCAATCCCGAGTTCATCATGACTGCCCAAGAGGACCCCTGCTTTGCACACATCCTCAGCCAGGCAGATCTGAACTTGCCGGATGGCCAGGGCCTTATCTGGGCAGCACGCCTGCTTGGTGCCTCTCTCAGAGAACGGGTGACAGGAGTGGACACCGTGCTCAGACTGGCGGAATTGTCGGCCGAGAAAGGGTACCGCCTGTACCTGCTCGGGGCAGCCGAGGGAGTGGCTGCAGCCGCAGCACGCCAACTGCAGGTCCGCTTCCCCGGACTGGAGATCGCCGGCACCCACGCGGGATCACCTTTGCCGGAAGAAGACGAACGAGTGGTCAATGGGATAAAGCGCACCAACGCGCAACTCCTGTTTGTAGCCTTTGGCGCCCCGCACCAGGAGGAATGGATCGCACGTAATCTCGCGCACCTGGGCGTTCCTGTGGCTATGGGGGTTGGCGGGGCGTTCGATTTTGTCTCTGGAGAGACGAAACGAGCACCTCACTGGGTGCAGAGAATGGGTCTGGAGTGGCTCCACCGCCTCATCTACCAGCCGTGGCGCTGGCGCCGGATGCTTGCCCTGCCCAGATTCGTCCTTCTAGTACTGCGCGAGAGGTCTGGACGGTAAGACTCGCGCAGGCAAGCGAGAAGGACCACGGATTGCACGACTCTCGCCTGGCTGTTCCCGATCTCTGCAGCATTTGCCCCTGCGCGACGTACCTTGACAGTGTGCTACTCCCACGAAGTTGCATGAGGGAACACAATCTGCTAGAATGAATGAGAAACGAACGCTGGGGCGTCGCCAAGCGGTAAGGCAGCGGCCTTTGGAGCCGCCATTCGGAGGTTCGAATCCTTCCGCCCCAGCTTCTTTGGATAGGCAGGCAACCGTTACTGCGAGACACTCGCGGTACGGAGTGTGATGGACGAGGAACCCTCCAATAAGCACAGTCCCCAGCGACTGAGGTGCGGGGATCCCGAGCCGGAATCACCTCTGGTATCTGTCTGACCTGAGGGGTGTCCTGGCTCTTTTTGCGTCTGTGGAGGTGACGTGACAATCCAAGCAGTGTTGCTTTCCGGAGGTGCAGGCGAGCGAGCCTTCCCCCTGTGCACCGACAGGCCCAAGCCTATGTTCGAGTTGCTGGGAAAGCCTCTGCTCCAGTACGTGATTGAGAACCTTCGAGAAGCAGGCATCGACGATTTGATCATTGTCACCGGGCCTGAATCCCGAGCCATTCAGCAGTACTTCGGTGATGGAGGATCCTTCGGTGTGAAGATAAGGTATACAACGCAGGAGAAGCCTCTGGGCATGGCCAATGCCCTGAAGACAGCAGAGCCTCTCCTGGAAGACCGGTTCTTCATGCTCAACGGCAATGACATCTTCGAGTCCCGCTTGCTGGGGGAGGTGATGGAGAAAGCCGACAGGTCTGGTGGCGATATGGTCCTCGTAGGCAGGGAGATGGAGGAGCCGTGGAGGTTCGGCGTCTTCGGTTTCACGGACGGCAAGGTGACAGCTGTCGTCGAGAAGCCGCCCAGGGGCGAAGAGCCCAGCAACATCGTGGTGGTCGGGGTTTACTTCTTCTCCAAGCTCATCTTCGAGTACATAGAGCGCACGCCGCTCTCCAACTATCAACTGGAGACAGCATATCAGGGCTTGATCGACGAAGGAAACGTGGAGTTCGTCCCCTACAATGGCATCTTTGAGTCATTCAAGTACCCCTGGGACCTTCTCGCCATAAACGAGCACCTGATGTCGCGCCTGGTCACTGAACCATGCATAAGCGATCAGGCCCGCATCTCCGATAGAGCGGTCATAGACGGCAACGTGATCATCGAGGAGGGCGTCAGAGTTTTCGAGAATGCCGTCATCCGCGGGCCAGCGTACGTCGGCCGCAACAGTGTCATTGGCAACAACGCGCTGGTCTGGAACCATTCCTCCATCGGTGCCAATTCGGTAGTAGGCTTCTCTTCGGAGATCAAACGTTCTCTGATAGGGAACAACTGTTGGATCCACATGTCGTATGTGGGTGACTCCATAATCTCCGACAGCTGCTCTCTCGGGGCCGGCACGATTA
>JBAVWD010000399.1:0-6352 GCA_049697655.1 Anaerolineae bacterium
AGAATGAAGACCAAAGTAGGCATCAACGGTTTCGGGCGCGTGGGGCGACAAACGCTGAGGATCATCAGAGAGCGCTACCCAGACGACCTGGAGGTGGTGGCCGTCAACGACCTCTTCGACGCAACGATCAACGCCCACCTCTTCGAGTACGATACCAACTACGGGACTTATCCGGGAGCTGTGGAGGCCAGGGACAACCACCTGCTAATAGATGGTGAGAAGGTCCAGGTGCTGGCCGAACGCGACCCCGCCAAGCTGCCATGGAAGGACTTGGGCGTCCAGGTGGTTATCGAGTCCACAGGCGTGTTTACGGAGGGCCCCAAGGCGGCGGCTCACATCCAGGCGGGGGCCAAGAAGGTCCTCATCAGTGCACCCGCCAAGAAGGAAGACATCACCATCGTCCTTGGGGTTAACGAGGAGTCCTACGACCCCCAGAAACACCACATCATCTCCAACGCTTCGTGCACGACCAACTGCCTGGCACCGGTGGCGAAGATCGTCAATGATCGCTTTGGCATCGTCAAGGGATTCATGACCACTATCCACGCCTACACCGGCGACCAACGCCTCCTAGACGTAGGACACAAGGACCTCCGGCGCGCACGCGCAGCAGCCATGAACATCGTTCCCACCAGCACAGGAGCTGCCCGCGCCATAGGTGTGGTCATCCCAGAGTTGACTGGGAAGCTCGATGCCTTCGCCATTCGCGTGCCCACCTCAACCGTGTCGCTCATCGATCTCACTGTTGAGGTGGAACGACAGACGAGCACGGACGAGCTGCGGCGAGTCTTCAAGGAAGCGGCGGAGGGACAACTGAAGGGCATCCTGGGCTACAGCGAGGAGCCCCTTGTCTCGGTGGACTTCAAGGGCGATTCGCGCTCGAGTATCGTGGATGCTGAGTACACACAGGTCATGCTGGGCAGCATGGTCAAGGTGGTCGCCTGGTATGACAACGAGTGGGGCTACTCGGTGCGTCTGGTGGACCTCGCCAACTACGTGGCGGAGAGGCTGTAGAGCGAGTCCCGCTGCCTGCCGGCACCGGCTGGCCTTATTGACTCTGCCTTCTCAAACGACGTGGGGGGTGGAACGTGGCCAAGAAAACAGTGAGGGACATCGCAGTCAAGGGCAAGTGTGTCCTGGTCAGAGTGGATTTCAACGTGCCGCTGGAGAACGGCGAAGTTGCCGATGACACGCGCATTCGCGCTGTATTGCCCACCATTCGGTATTTGCTGGACCGGGGAGCAGCAGTGATTCTGATGTCACACCTGGGGCGACCCAAAGGACTGGTCCAAGAGGATCTGAGGCTCGATCCCGTCGGCCGACGCCTGTCGGAACTCCTGGGCCAGGAAGTGGCGAAGGTGGATGACTGTGTGGGGCCCGAGGTGGAGAGGGCCACAAAGAGCTTGCAGCCTGGACAGGTGCTTCTCCTGGAGAACCTGCGATTCCATCCCCAGGAAGAGGAGAACGACCAGGGCTTCGCCAGACAACTCGCCTCCCTCGCGGATGTGTACGTGAACGATGCCTTCGGTACCGCCCATCGCGCCCACGCGTCAACAACCGGCGTGACCGAGTACCTGCCGTCGGTGGCTGGCCTCCTCATGGAGCGGGAACTCCAGATGTTGGGGGATGCACTGGCCAATCCGACCCGGCCCTTCGTAGCCGTGCTGGGCGGAGCCAAGGTGTCCGACAAGATCGGCGTCATCCGCAACCTGCTGAGTAAGGTCGACCTTCTGCTCGTGGGCGGAGGCATGGCCAACACCTTTCTCAAGGCCCAGGGGCACCAGGTGGGAGAATCCCTCGTGGAGGATGATAGTCTGGCTCTCGCGAAGGACATACTCGCCCAAGCGGGCGGGAAGCTGGTTCTGCCTGTGGACGTAGTCGTGGCCGACGCCTTCGCCGACGACGCTAATACGCAAATAGTCGGCGTGGAGCAGGTGCCACCTGGATGGCGCATCCTGGACATCGGACCGAGAACCGTGGGCCTCTTCGAGGACAGACTGAGGTCGGCTGGAACAGTAGTCTGGAATGGCCCCATGGGCGTATTCGAGTTTCCCAGGTTCGCCGCCGGCACCATCGCGCTGGCGAGCAGCCTGGCCAGTGCCCCAGCCACCACGATAGTGGGAGGCGGCGATTCCATCGCCGCTCTCCAACAAGCTGGATTGGCGGAGAAGATGACCCACGTATCCACGGGCGGTGGAGCATCGCTGGAGTTCCTGGAGGGCAAAGTCCTGCCCGGCGTAGAAGCCCTCGAAGACCGAACTGAGGATGCCTCCAGTGCCTGATCAGGCAGTCATCTCATCGCTGGCGATTCCCAGCGACACGAAGATCGTGCTTCTGGTCCTGGACGGCCTGGGGGGCGTGCCCCTCCAGCCTGGCGGCATGACCGAATTGGAGACGGCGAACACACCCCATCTGGACGCCCTGGCCAGAGATGGCATCTGTGGGTTGCACGATCCCATCGGCCCTGGCATTACACCGGGAAGCGGCCCCTCTCACCTGGCCCTGTTTGGGTATGACCCCCTCCAACACCAGATTGGCAGGGGCGTGCTGGAGGCGCTCGGCATCGGCTTCGACCTCCAGGCTGGCGACATGGCAGCGCGAGGTAACTTCTGCACGGTCGATGACGCTGGTCTGATCACCGACAGACGCGCGGGGCGCATCTCCACAGAGAAGAGCACGGAACTGGTGGGGTCGTTGCGGTCTATTGAGCTCCCGGATGTGCAGACGTTCGTGGAACCCGTGAAAGAATACCGGTTTGTCCTTGTCCTCCGCGGCGAAAACCTCACCGGTCCCCTCACAGAGACAGATCCGCAGCGGTTGGGGATTGCGCCGCTGCCTGTCAAGGCGCTGCGTCCCGAAGCTGAACATACGGCGGCGCAGTTCAACCAATGGATCGCCCAGGCGCGCGCCATTTTGGCCGATCACCGCCCCGCCAACATGGTGACGCTGCGAGGCCTGGACAAGAACCCCGGCCTGCCCAGCATGAAAGAAGTCTACGGGCTTCGCGCAGCCGCCATCGCGGCCTACCCCATGTACAGAGGGGCAGCACGCCTGGTGGGGATGGATGTGTTGCCCACAGGGCAAAGCGTCGAAGAGGAAATGGAAGCCCTCAAGACCCACTGGGCAAGCTACGACTTCTTCTTCGTGCACGTGAAGAAGATAGACAGCGCAGGGGAGGACGGCGACTTCGACCGCAAGGTGTCCTTGATCGAACAGGTGGACAAAGTGATCGGTCCGACCATTCAGCAACTACAGCCAGATGTCGTCGTGGTCACGGGCGATCACTCGACTCCAGCCTTGCTGCGCTCGCACAGCTGGCATCCGGTCCCCGTACTGCTCTACTCCAGGCATTGCCGCTCGGACGAGGTACAGCATTTCTCCGAGAGGGAATGCGCGAGAGGTGCGCTGGGTCGCTTCCCGGCCACGGAGATCATGCCCCTGGCTTTGGCCAACGCCCTCCGCCTGACCAAGTTTGGGGCCTAGCACCGAGCCTGCCACAGCATCCCTCCGTCCATCTGTCTGTGTGAAGGAGACACCGTATGACCAGGGAAGTGAACCCTCGCATCTTCCGTCAATACGACATACGAGGAATCGTGGACGAGGACCTGACCGAGGAAGTGGTGGAGCAACTCGGCCAGGGATACGGAGCGTACATGGTCAACCTTGGAGCCGGCAGGGTCAGCGTGGGCCACGACGCCCGCCTCAGTTCTCCACGGTTTCGCGATGCTCTGGTCGAGGGCATCCGCTCTACGGGTCTGGACGTCGTAGACATCGGCATGGTGCCCACCCCCACACTGTACTTCTCCCTCTTCCATCTCGAGGTCCAAGGCGGGGTGATGATCACGGGTAGTCACAACCCTCCTGAGTTCAACGGCTTCAAGCTCGCAGTGGGCCACACCACTTTGTACGGGCCCGAGATCCAGAGAATCCGCGAGATCATCGAAATCGGGGAGTACCCCGAGGGCAAGGGCACTCTGACCCGGCAGGATATCAGGCCCACATATCTGGCAACCCTGAAGGAGAGAATCGGGCGCTTCGATCGAGAGCTCAAGGTCGTAGTGGACGCCGGCAACGGCCTGGGAGGCATGTTCTGCCCGGCGTTGTTGCGAGACCTGGGCGCTGACGCCTCGGGCCTGTACTGTGAGATCGACGGTACCTTCCCCAATCACCATCCGGACCCCACCGTACCAGCCTACCTGACGGACCTGATCGCCGAGGTCTCGAAGCGAACAGCAGACCTGGGAGTGGCCTACGATGGGGACTGTGACCGGCTAGGGGTGATCGATGAGCGGGGCAACATCATCTGGGGCGATCAACTCCTGATCCTCTTCTCTCGCGAGGTTCTGGCTCGTCAACCGGGAGCCACTATCATCTTCGAGGTCAAGTGCTCCCAGGCCCTGCCCGACGAGATAAAAAGAGCAGGCGGTGTGCCTCTCATGTGGCGGACGGGCCATTCATTCATCAAGAACAAAATGAAAGAGGAGAATGCGCCTCTGGCAGGGGAGATGAGCGGCCACCTTTTTTTCGCCGATGAGTATTTCGGCTACGACGACGCGATCTACGCCTCCCTCCGCCTGGTCCGGCTCCTGTCCCGTTCTGATAAGACGATCAGCGAGATGCTGGCGGACGTTCCCCGGTACTACTCGACGCCGGAGATTCGGATCGACTGTCCAGACGAGGAGAAGTTCCACATCGTTTCCGAGCTGGTCAAGTTATTCAAGAAACAGTACGAAGTGGTGGACGTCGACGGGGCTCGAATCCTCTTCGGCGATGGCTGGGGACTGGTGCGAGCCTCCAATACCCAGCCGGCGCTGGTCCTGAGGTTCGAGGCGCGCACCCCAGAGCGGCTGGAGGAGATCAAGGGCATAGTCATCTCTAAGCTAAGCGAAGTCTCAGGCATTGAGGTGCCACTCTAGTCCAGTCAAGCAGAAACGAGCAAAGGAGAAGGATGATGGATGACGCCGCGGATCGCAAAGAGGAATGGGAGCAGATCGGGCGAGACATAGAAAGGAAGATCAGGAGGGAGTTCGCAGCCTGGGCCGGCGCCGACGAGACCGACACCTGGGACACCATCGGGCAGAAGATGGAGGGCAAGATACGGGGTGAGGTAGCTGCCAGCCTGGGAGGTGAGCCTGAGGAGGATTGGGCGAGAATCGGCCGGCGCGTCGAGGAGCGGGTCAGATCCAGCATGGGAGACCGGGCTGGCGCCGACCGCGAGGACGATTGGGAAGCCATCGGTCACAAAGCCACGAGCAAGATCAGGTCAGACATGGCGACCGGGCTTGGCGGCGAGCCGGGCGAGAGCTGGGAGGAGATAGGCAGACGTATCGAGCAGCGCACCAAGTCCGGACTCGGAGGGTGGGCTGGTGCAGAGCCAGAAGACGATTGGGAGGCCGTAGGCCGTAGAATTGAGGACAGGATCAAGTCAGCGCTACGGGAATGGCTGAAGGAGTGAGTAGGACGCAATTCCGAAAGCTCTTCGCTCCCATCAACATTGGCCGCCTCAAGCTGCACAATCGCATCGTGATGCCGGCCATCCATCTCTCCTACACGCCTCAGGGCTTCGTCACCGACAGATTGGTGGAGTTCTACGCAGAGAGGGCGGCTGGGGGTGTCGGGTTGATCGTCGTGGGCGGCTGCCCTATTGACGAGTTCGGGGGCGGGCCGTACATGATCGGGATCAGCCGGGATGAGTTCATACCCGGGCTGAGCAGACTGACAGAGATCGTACACGAGTATGGTGTCCCAGTCGCCGCTCAACTCTACCACGCAGGACGGTATTCCCTTTCGACCGACATCGGCCGTCAACCGCTGGCACCCTCGGCGGTGGCTTCGCCTCTCACCAGGGAAACGCCTCGTGAAATGGCCAAGGAAGATGTCGCCCGCACGGTGCAGAACTTCGCTGAGGCTGGTCGCAGGGCCCAGCACGCAGGGTTCGACGCTGTGGAGATCAGTGCGTCCGCCGGCTACGTTATCTCGCAGTTCCTGTCACCCCTCACCAACCTGCGACGGGACGAGTACGGCGGTGACTTCCAGAGCCGGATGCGGTTTGCCCTGGAGGTCCTGAGCGCGGTCCGCCAGGCGGTTGGTGCGGAGTACCCCATCATCGTTCGGATTGCGGGCAACGACTTCGTACCGGGAAGCAACAGCAATGAGGAAGCCTGCATCCTCGCCCGCATACTGGAGAGCGGAGGAGCGGACGCCATCAACGTGACTGGCGGGTGGCACGAAACACGGGTCCCGCAGATCACGATGGCCGTTCCCAGGGGTGCTTTCTCGTACCTGGCCAGAGGCGTGAAGCAGGCCGTTAGTTTCCCCGTCATCTCCAGCAACCGGTACAGCGACCCTGCCC
>JBAVWD010000400.1:0-2212 GCA_049697655.1 Anaerolineae bacterium
GACCAAGGAGGAGATAAACGAGTGGAAGGCGAAAGACCCCATCAAGCGCTTCGAGCAGTTGCTCATACAGAAGGGGGTCTTGACGCCTGATGAGGCCAGAAGCATGGAATCTCAGGCGCAGAGCGAGATAGAGTCTGCCGTCGAGTTTGCCGACGGATGTCCCGAGCCTTCCCTGGACACCATCGAAGAGGGGGTGTACGCGTAATGCCAGAGGTTCGGGAGATCAGCTACAGCGAGGCGATCAGGGAAGCTCTGACCATGGAGATGCGCCGCGACGACCGCGTCTTTCTAATGGGCGAGGACATCGGGGTCTATGGTGGTGCGTTCGGCGTCACCCTGGGGATGATCGACGAGTTTGGTGCGGAACGCATCCGAGAGACGCCGATCTCGGAAGGAGCCATAGCGGGAGCGGCGATTGGGGCTGCCCTGGTAGGCATGCGCCCCGTCGCGGAGATCATGTTCATGGACTTCGTCACCATCGCCATGGAGCAGATCGTCAACCAGGGGGCCAAGCTCCGATATATGTTTGGCGGCCATGCCACGGTACCCATGGTGCTTCGTACTCCGGCGGGCTCCGGGACAGGGGCAGCCGCGCATCACTCCCAGAGCCTGGAGGCCTGGCTCGCCCACGTGCCTGGTCTCAAGGTAGTCATGCCCTCGACGCCCTACGACGCCAAGGGGCTCCTGGTGTCCTCCATCCGCGATCCTAACCCCGTGATGTTCGTCGAGCATAAGTTGCTGTATCCTCGCAAGGGCCCCGTTCCCGAGCACGACTACGAGGTGCCCCTTGGTTTGGGCGACGTCAAACGTGAAGGGACAGACCTCACCATCGTCGCCACCTCTATCATGGTCCCTCGCTCCCTGGAGGCGGCAGAGCAGCTATCCGCAGAGGGGATCGAGGCTGAGGTGGTCGATCCGCGCACCCTCAGACCCTTGGATATGGAGACCATCGAGGCTTCGGTGAAAAAGACGGGCAGGGTCATGATCGTTCACGAGGCACCGGTCACGGGCGGGTTCGGGGGTGAGGTTGCAGCACGGATAGCTGGGGGAGCGGCTTTCGAATACCTGGAGGCGCCCATCAAACGGTTCTGTGGCTTGGACACCCCCATACCGTACAATCGCACCCTTGAGTACTACACCGTGCCGCAGCCGGAGACCATAGCCGCCGCGGCAAGAGAACTGGCCGCAGCATAGCTGGATAGGGGGAGCCGCGGATGGCAACACCGGTGATCATGCCCAAGTTTGGGATGGCTCAGGAGGAAGCAACAATCGTACGCTGGTACAAGCAGGAGGGGGAGCAGGTGGAGAGAGGGGAACCCCTCCTGGAGGTGATGACTGACAAGGTGAACATGGATGTGGAGGCTCCGGCCAGCGGCGTGTTGCTGAAGGCGAAATACAGTGTGGACGAAGTGGTGCCGGTGACGGTCATTATCGGCTACATCGGGGAACCGGGAGAGGAGATCGTGGAGGAGGAACCTTCTCCGGTGACAAAGCCAGCGCCGAGGATGGTGCCGCTGCCGGCCACAGCACAGCGGACCGCCAAAGCGGTATCAGGGAGGGTGAAGGCTACACCCGCAGCCAGAAGGCTGGCGCGGGAAGGAGGCATTGACCTGTCGCTCGTGTCCGGCACCGGTCCAGACGGATTGGTCAGGAGCGAGGATGTGGAAGCCTTTGTGCCCCCGGAGGCTCCTGTAGAGGGGGAACTGGTGCCCCTCAAGGGCGTGCGAAAGATCATAGCCACGAGGATGGAGACCAGCTGGCATGCCGCTCCGCACATCTCCTTCACTATCACTATCGACATGACCGAGGCTGAGACTCGTCGAGCGGAATGGAACGCAGAGAGGGGACAGGGCGAGCCGAGGCTCTCGGTAACTGGATTGCTCATCAAGGCTGTCGCTGACCTTCTCCCCCGACATCGCTATCTCAACGCCTCACTTCGCGGCGCGGAGGTGCTTCTGCACCACAGCGTGAACGTGGGCATGGCCGTGGCGCGCGATGAGGGGCTGATCGTTCCAGTGTTGAAGGGTGCTGACGGCCTCACTCTGGGCGAGATAGCCTTTCAGTGTTCTGATTTGGCCGAGAGGGCACGCGAGGGGAAACTGACTCCGGACGAGGTAACGGGTGGCACCTTCACCGTCTCCAACCTGGGCATGTTCGGGGTGGAGCAGTTCACCGCCATCATCAATCCCCCGGAGAGCGCCATTCTAGCTGT
>JBAVWD010000401.1:0-2188 GCA_049697655.1 Anaerolineae bacterium
CCTTGCAGCTTTCGGTGGTGGACTGGAACAACTTCTATCGCCAGTCGACTATCCAGGTGACGGTGGACAACGTCGCTCCCTCGATCGAGATAACCTACCCCGTCACAGAGCAACTCTATATCATGGAAAAGGATGAGTGGGTTAGCATCCAGGCCCAGGCCATGGACAACTTCTCCATGCGCAAAGTCGAGTTCTACCTGGACGACGAGATGCTGACCTACGACACGGTCAGCCCCTACAACCAACGGTGGACCATCGTTATGACCACCACCGTGGAGCAAGACGCGGCACTCCGCAAGCTTCTCACCGATAATGTGCCCATCGAGCAGTTCCCCGCGCAGTACTCCACCACTGAGGATCCCATCCTCGAGGTGACCAACAGCATCACTGTGCCTCACACCATCCATGTCGAGGCCGTGGACGCCGCCGGCAACCGGACCAAGAGCGAACCGGTGCTGATCTACGTGATCCACGAACAGGAGGAAGAGGAGGAGACAGCGGGGGCCACCCGGGGCATGTACACCGAAAACAAATGGGCCTTCGTCCGTAGGGAAGAGGACCTCGCGGTGCCGGCATGACGAGTATCCTGGTCAGCAACGATGACGGGATTTATGGCCCGGGCCTGCTTCCGCTCAAGCGGGCCCTCCATCGCCTGGGGGAGGTTACCGTCATCGCACCCGATCGGCAATGGAGCGCCTCGGGCCATGTCAAGACGATGCACAAACCTCTGCGCATCCAACAGGTCACTCTGGGCGATGGCTCCCCGGCCTACGCCAGCAGCGGCGCTCCTTCCGACTGTGTAGCCCTGGCCGTTCTCGGCTTCCTACCCGGGCAGCCCGACCTCGTGATATCGGGCATTAACCTGGGCGCCAACGTGGGTCACGACATCACCTATTCTAGCACCCTGGCGGCAGCCTTCGAAGGCACCGTCTCCGGCATCCCTTCCATCGCTGCCTCTCTAGACACCTACGAAGAGGGCGACTTCGCCTACGCCGCGAGCTTTGTCGCCAGGCTGGCAAGGAAAGTCCTGGCCCACGGCCTGCCCAGGAATGTGCTTCTGAACGTGAATGTGCCCAACGTACCACGTGAGGAGATTGCCGGGGTGGAGATCACCAGGCTGGGCAAAAGACTCTATCGGGACAAGTTGATCAAGCGACAGGACCCCCGTGGGCGCGACTACTACTGGATTGGCGGGCCCCGACCCACAGGTGACGCTGGTGAAGAGGGCACGGATATTTGGGCTTTGGCGTCCCATCGCGTTTCCGTGACCCCTATCCAGCTGGACATGACCGGCCAGGGCTTCATCGAGGAACTCAAGGCCTGGAGGATACGCGTCTGACTCCATCGTCTGCCAACGTCGCCCGGTCCTCCACCCGCACTGAATCATGCAGCACGGAGGCAAGAACAGTGGACTTCTGGCAGGTGATGGAAGCAAGACAGAGCGTGCGGGCGTTCGACCAGCAGCGCGATGTCCCTCCAGATGTCGTGACCAGGCTCCTTCACGCTGCCACTCGTGCTCCTTCTGCCGGCAACTGCCAGCCCTGGCACTTCTTCGTGGTGCGTGACCAGGAGACCAAGAAAGCCCTGGCGCGGGCCGCCCTCGATCAGTGGTTTCTTAGCGAGGCCCCGGTGGTCATCGTGGTATGCGCGGACCCGGAACGGTCGGCCCGCAGATACGGAGACCGGGGGCGGTATCTGTACTCCCTCCAGGACACCGCGGCGTCCACTGAGAATCTGCTACTGGCAGCTGTGGCCTCGGGTCTCGGCGCTTGCTGGGTTGGCGCCTTCGACGAGGATGCAGCTGCGGAAGCCCTCGACCTATCCTCGCACCTGCGCCCAGTGGCCATTGTTCCCATCGGTTACCCGGCTGAACCGCCCCGGCACCAGACGGATCGTCTTCCCCTGGACTCAGTGGTCAGGGCCATAGACTAGTCATCTGCCCGCCACCCAGACCTTGCGGTGCACGGCTTGACCGGCGACCGTTCGTTCAGAGCCCCTATCCCAGGGGAATGACTTTGCAGCGAACGCGGACTGCATGTATAATCCTCGGCGCGCTGATACAATGGCATCATCGGGGAGAGTACAGAAGGAGAAAGGCTGCCATGGCAACCAGGTATGCATTCTTCGAGGGTAAAATCGTGCCCATAGATGAGGCAAAGGTCAGCATCATGACCCACGCCTTCAACTA
>JBAVWD010000402.1:0-1545 GCA_049697655.1 Anaerolineae bacterium
CGCGGCCTTCGCTCTGCGCCGCCTTGACGAACTGCTGCGTGAGGGACAGCTCAAGGACATCCTGGGCGTACCGTGTTCTCTCCGTCTCGAAGAAGAGGCCCGAGACCTGGGTTTCCCCCTCACCACGTTGGACGAGCACCCACTACTGGACCTGACCATAGATGGTGCCGACGAGGTTGATCCCAACCTGAACCTCATCAAAGGAGGAGGAGGCGCGCTCCTGCGGGAGAAGATCGTGGCCCAGGCCAGCCGGCGCGAGATCATCGTGGTGGACGCATCGAAGCTATCGACCACCCTCGGTACACACTGGCCGGTGCCGGTGGAGGTTACGCCCTTCGGCTGGCGCTCCCAGATCCCCTTCCTGGAATCTCTCGGCGCCCGCGTCGTTCTTCGCCAGGAGGTCGACGGTTGCCCCTTCAAGACCGACCAGGGCAACCTGGTCCTGGATTGCCACTTCGGCCCCATCCCAGATCCGAGACGCCTGGCGACCGAGTTGGGCCAGCGCGCCGGAGTGATCGAACACGGGCTGTTTCTGGATCTGGCGACTGATGTGGTCGTCGCCGGTGACCAAGGCATCAGGCACCTCAAGAGAGGAGTAACGGATGATCGCCATTGAGCCCTCCATTCTGTCGGCAGACTTCACGCGGCTCGGCGAACAGGCCCGCGAGGCGGAGGCTGCGGGGATCGACGGACTCCAGGTGGACATCATGGACGGCCGCTTCGTGCCCAACATCACCTTCGGCCCACTGGTGGTGCGGGCCTTGCGCTCTGTGGTGAGTGTGCCCCTGGACGTGCACCTGATGACCGTGGAACCGGAGAAGTATCTGGAGGACTTCGCCGCCGCCGGGGCCGACCGTCTAATTGTACATCCAGAAGCCTGCCAGCATCTTCACCGTGTCCTTCAGTCCATTCACGAGCTTCATGTGGAGGCCGGCATAGCCCTCAACCCGGCCACCCCGCTTCGCACCTTGGAAGAGGTGCTCGACCTGACCGACGCCATACAAGTGATGACCGTGAACCCTGGGTTTGGGGGGCAGCCCTTCATCCACAGCCAGGTCGACAAGATCCGTCGCCTGCGGGGCATGCTGGAAGAACGTGGGCTGGACATACCCATCGCCGTCGATGGCGGGATCGATGCCACCACCGCGCCGCTGGTGGTGGAAGCGGGAGCTACGGTGCTGGTGGCTGGATCCAGCATCTTCAACAGCAAGGCGTCAGTGGCGGAGAACATCGCCTCGCTGCGCGCCAGCGTGGCGCGAACTCAATCATTCGGCTCGTAGTAGGGGCCTTAGCTCTTCAACGCGCTGAAGCACGTACTACGAACCTGCCAGGGTGGTGCCGCACGCGGTGGGTTTCCCATCGCTACCTTCCTGGCTATAATCACCCTGTGACCCGAACGTACGTCGCTCTGGATCTCGAAACCACCGGCCTGGACCCCGACCACGACGCCATCATCGAGGTCGGCGCCGTCAAGTTTCGCGGCGACGAGGTCCTGGAAGCCTGGTCCACCCTGGTCAGGCCAGAACGCCCCATCCCCTATAGGAT
>JBAVWD010000403.1:0-1881 GCA_049697655.1 Anaerolineae bacterium
GGGAAAGGGCGCTGGTAGAATCCGCCCATGTGCCTGTCCCCCGCTGAGATGGGAGGATACTGCTGATGGGAATCGCGCCCGCCATCGGTGGGGCTGCAAAGACTGAGCCCATGCGGCGGAGCACCGGCAACAAAGTACAAATAGGAGGCACACATCTATGAGAGACTTGAGTAGTCTTGAAGCAACGATGCTCTACGCGGTCATCGGGGTGGCCTTCATCAGCCTGCTGTATGCATACTGGCTGTATCGCGACACGATCCGACGCGAAAAAGCAGGCGAAGACATGCAGAAGGTCTGGCGTGCCATCAAGACAGGCGCCAATGCCTATCTGCGGAGGCAGTTGAGGACCATCCTCCCGATCCTGGCAGGATTGGCGGTGGTAGTTTTCTTGAGCGTCTACGTCGTCAAGCCCAGTCAAGAGGCCTTGGCCATGTTCAATAACGACGTAAACGCCGCGCGGCTTGGAATGGGTTTGGCGCGGAGCCTGGCGTTCATCGTCGGAGCCACGTTTTCCCTTCTAGTGGGGCAGCTTGGGATGAGGGTAGCCATTGAGGGCAATATCCGCGTCGCAGGAGAGGCGGCACGCGGTAGCTACAACGGCGCTCTCACCGTGGCCTACCGGGCGGGTACCTTCACCGGGATGTTGACCGATGGCCTCGGCCTCCTGGGAGGGACCACCATCTTCATCATCTTCGGAAAGGCGGCTCCCGACGCCCTCCTGGGATTCGGTTTTGGCGGTACACTAGTAGCCCTCTTCATGCGGATTGGTGGAGGAATCTACACCAAGTCCGCCGACGTGGGGGCCGACCTGGTGGGCAAGGTGGAACACGGCCTGCCAGAGGACGACCCGCGCAACGCAGCCGTGGTGGCCGACCTGGTGGGCGACAACGTAGGCGACTGCGCTGGGATGGCCGCCGACATTTTCGAAAGCTACGAGGTAACCATCGTGTCGGCCCTGATCCTAGGTCTGTTCCTGTTCCACCAAACAGGCGACACTTTCTGGATCGTGTATCCCCTCATCGTCAGGGCGATTGGTGTGGTCTCCTCGATCATAGGGACCCTTGCGGTGCCCATCTGGGAGAGCTTCCCCATCGGGTTCTTGAGGGCCAAGGATGCCGAAGAGGCCATGTTCCGCTCCTATGAGCTAGCCTCCGTCAATATCGTCGTTTTCGCTTTCCTCTTCTCGCTCCTCTACGCCCACGAGTGGCAGTTGGCGACTCTGAACGCCGTCGGGGTGGGATTGGCGGTGGTCTTCAATCCCTTGACCTCCCGGTTCACGTCGGCCAAGCATAGGCCGGTGCAGGAGGTTGCAGAGTCCACCCAGACCGGCTCGGCCACGACAGTTCTCTCTGGTCTGGCCCTGGGCATGGAAGGGAGCGTGTGGAGTCTGCTGGCCATCGTGGTGGCTCTTGGATGCAGCCTGCTGGTGTTCCAGGGACAGTCGCTCATTCACGTTCTGTACGGCGTAGCCATGATCGGCATCGGCATGCTCGCTCTCACCGGTAACAACGTAGCGATGGATTCCTACGGACCAATCGCTGACAACGCCAGCGGCATTGGCGAGATGGCTGGCGCGGATGAAAAGGCCCAGGCGCTGCTGGCTGAACTCGACTCCGTAGGTAACACCACCAAGGCCATAACCAAACAGATAGCTATTGCCTCAGCGGTGGTGGCAGCCACGGCGTTGTACTTCTCTTTCGTCGCCGACGCACTGTCGATGGCCAATCCCGACGTACCGCTGATTGAGCTGCTGAATCGAGGGATTCCGGTTTCGACGCTGGACGGCACCATCGGCTTCCTGCTGGGCGGCGCGCTGCCCTTCCTCTTCGCCGCCCTCTGCCTGCGGGCAGTGGCCCGTTGTGCCAATCTGGTGGTCAACGA
>JBAVWD010000404.1:0-3502 GCA_049697655.1 Anaerolineae bacterium
GGGCGGGTGTGCCATGCTGCGCTGGGAAGTCTCCCCTCCGGGCGAATACCGGGTAGTTGTGGATGGGCAGGAGGTGCTGCCGCTGGGCGAGCAGCAGGTATGTCCTCCCGGGACCACGACTTACGAACTGCGGGTGGAAACACCTGGGGGGCCGCAAGTGCGGACCTTGACCGTGAACGTGGGGGGCGAGCCTGGGGGAGGACCACTGCCGCCCACGCCTGGGGGGGGTCCAGGTCCGACGCCACAGGTGCCTGGGCCGCAGCCAACGCCAGGCGGGCCAGTGCCCACAGGTGGGCCAGGCGAAGGATGTGCTGGTGCGCCGACCTTCACTTACTTCACCGCCTCTCCGACCTCCATCACTGCGGGTCAGCAAGTCCAGCTGAGCTGGGGTGAGGTGAGGAACGGCACGAGCGGGCCTTTGGTGGGCTCGGTGGTGCTCAGTCCGGGGGGCTTTGGTGAGGTGGGTTCGCCCGGGTCGCGGTGGGCAAGTCCCACGACGACGACGACCTACCGGCTGACGGCCACGGGGTGTGGTGGTACAGCGACGAAGGATGTGACCGTGACCGTGGGAGGTGGTGGGTCCGTCGCGACCTCTACGCCTCACCCGGGTGGGCCTACGGCGACGAAACAGGCGACCGCGGCTGCCGGCACGGCGACGCGGACTCCGACGCGCACACCTACCACTGGTATCATTCTGACTGTGATACCGTTCGTCCCAGCGGCCACGGCTACGACCGGATCCACAACGGCGGCCGTGCAGCTGACCAACAAATGCGGTAGGTACATTGAGAGTGTCTACATCAGGAAGAAGGGAGAGTCCAGCTGGGGCAGTGATCGGCTGGCTCAGAGCGGGTCCATAGGGCTTGGGGCGGCCCGCACCTTTCAACTCGCACCGGGCGACTATCAGATGAGAGCTCTGTGCTGTGATGGTCTGGTGGTCTCGGAGCATTCCGTGACTCTGTCGTCTGGTACGTACGACTGGACGGTCATCGCTGCTCTGGACATTCACAACGACACGGACGGCACCATCTGGTCGCTTAGTATCTACCCCACGGGCGTGGGTATGGACGACCGAACCGAGTGGCTCAGGAAGGGGCCATCTTGGCCCGGGTGTGACGTGAATCCGGCTGACCCGACCATAGCGCCATACCAGGTGCTGCGCTGCTACTTCTCCCCTGGATACTATGACATGTGGCTGTATGCGAAGCCGCCTGGCTGGGTCGAGGGTCAGCTATATGAATCGTATCATTACAATACGGCCGAGGTTCGCGGCAACTCGGCCTGGTATGTCAGTACGCAGTTCTGGACTCCTCCTGAGGACTGACGGTTGGGGAGAAGACCAAACGGAGGCGACATGAAAAGCGGCGCCCAGGCAAGCGGAGGGCATGGGTGCCGGCCGCGGGCGGCGCGTGGTTTGTAGTGCGGCCTGGGTCGCTTGCAGGTAGGGCGTCCGCGAGGAAAGCGGGGAGGAAGAAAGATGAAGAAACATAGATCAGCCAAGCTGCTGACTATTCTGATGATCATGGCCTTCCTGGTGTCCGCTGGGGCGGTGGGCTGCTGTCCTTGGGTAGGGCAAGTGCCGGGGCCTACTCCCGGTGGGCCGCTGCCAGGACAGGAGGTGCCGGGAGGTCCGGCTCCGGGCGGCGAGTTGCAGCTCGTTCTGATGGCCGACCCCGACATGGTACCGCCGGGCGGGTGTGCCATGCTGCGCTGGGAGGTGTCCCCTCCGGGGGAGTACCGGGTGTTACTGAACGGGCAGGAGGTGCCGCTGGTGGGTGAGCAGCAGGTATGTCCTCCAGGGACCATGACCTACGAGCTGCTGGTAGAGACACCAGGTGGGCCTCAGGTGCGGACCTTAACCGTCAACGTTGGGAGCGGTCCTGGGGGAGGGCCAGGTCCGACGCCGCAGGGGCCGGGCCCGCAGCCAACACCAGGCGGGCCAGGGCCAGTGCCCACAGGTGGGCCAGGGGGAGGATGTGCCGGTGCTCCGACATTCACGTACTTCACGGTCTCTCCGAGCACGATCTCTGCGGGTCAGCAGGTACAGCTGAGATGGGGTGACGTGAGGAACGGGACAAGCGGGCCGTTGGTGGGGTCGGTGGTGCTTAGCCCGGGGGGCTTTGGGGAGGTGGGCTCGCCTGGGTCGCGGTGGGCGAGTCCTACGACGACCACGACCTACCGGCTGACGGCGACCGGGTGTGGGGGCACAGCGACGAAGGATGTGACTGTCACGGTGGGAGGTGCTGCCCCGGTGGCGACCTCCACGCCTCACCCGGGTGGGCCTACGGCCACGAAGCAAGCGACGGCGGCTGCCGGTACGGCAACACGGACTCCGACGCGCACGCCTACCACTGGAATCATTCTGACTGTGTTACCGATGCAGCCAGTGCCCACGGCTACGACCGGCTCCACAACGTCAGCTGTGAAGGTGACTAACGGGTGCGGGAGGTTCATTAGCGCAATCTACATCAGGAATAAGGGAGAGACCTGGTGGGGGACTGATCGGCTGGGCCAGGCGCCGAGCGACATTCTGGCGTCTGGAGGGACGCGCACCATTCAACTGCAACCTGGCAGCTACGAGATGAGGGCCGAGTGCTGCGATGGACTGGTGGTCTCGGAGCACTCCGTCACTCTGTCGTCTGGTACGTACGACTGGACGATCATCGCTGCTCTGGACATCCACAACGACAATGCCTTCGAAATCGAGGAGCTTTACTATGTGTCGTCTGGTCAAGCTGGTTGGGGCAACAACGTGTTGGAGATGGACGGGTCCTGGCCCGGGTGTGGCAGCTACCCGGGCCCGATACCGGCCTACGGGGTCCTGCGCTGCTACCTCGTCCCCGGCTCCTATGACCTGCAAGCGGTGTCCATGTCTGGCTATGGCGGCGTGTATTCCGAGATGAACGCCGATGTCCAGGGCAATTCCGCCTGGTTTGTCAACACCCAGTTTTGGACCCCTCCTGCGGATCCTAACGACTGACAGTTAGAGGGTGGACCAACTGGAGGAGATGTGTTGAGCAGCCACTAGGCGAGCTGAGGGCAAGAGCCGCTGCGAGAAGCGGCTCTTGCTTCGTGGTGTGCTCTGGATCGTTTGCCACTGAGGCAGAGGCGCGGAAAGCAAGGAGGAAGAAAGATGAAGGTGCACAGATCGGCTGAGTTGCTGGGTGCCCTGATGATCACGGCGTTCCTGGTCTGCGCTGGGGTGGTGAGCTGCTGCCCTTGGGCGGGGCCGCTGCCGGGACCGACTCCCGGCGGGCCGCTACCAGGGGAGCAACCTCCAGGAGGGCCCGCACCTGGGGAGGAAGTGCCAGGAGGACCGGGCCCAGGGGGCGAGTTGCAGCTCGTTCTGGTGGCCGACCCAGATATGGTGCCCCAGGGCGGGTGTGCCATGCTGCGCTGGGAAGTCTCCCCTCCGGGCGAATACCGGGTAGTTGTGGATGGGCAGGAGGTGCTGCCGCTGGGCGAGCAGCAGGTATGTCCTCCCGGGACCACGACTTACGAA